>DIJW01000082.1 GCA_002421475.1 Thiomicrospira sp. UBA5634
GTTGCCGTATTTGGCGCCAGTGAACGTCCTAATTCTGTTGGTGGGACGGCGTTTGCAAACCTGCTTTCAGCTGGGTTTAAAGGCAAAATTTATCCGATCAATCCTAAGCACAGCGAGATTCAAAGTCAAGCTTGTTACCCATCACTGGATGCGATAGATGCGCCGATTGATTTGGCCATCGTAGCGACACCGGCGGCCACCGTGCTCGGTATTTTGCACAGCTGTGGGCAAAAGGGCATTAAACATGTGGTGATTTTGTCGGCCGGTTTTGAGGATGCGCAGGGCAAAACACTACAAAACCAATTGGCACAAGTGGCACACAGCTATGGCATGCGTTTAATCGGCCCAAATTGTTTGGGTATTATGCGTCCCTCCATTGGACTGAATGCAACCTTCAGCAAAAACCAAGCGCAACCCGGACACATCGCGTTGGTGTCGCAAAGTGGCGCTTTGTGTACCGCGGTACTGGATTGGGCGGAGTCAAACGAAGTCGGATTTTCATTAGTAGCCTCGACCGGCGATGCGGCCGACTTAGATTTTGGTGAATTACTGGATTACCTCGCGACCGATCCGCACACGCAAAGTATTTTGCTGTATATCGAAGGTATTGCACATTCACGTCGTTTTATCAGCGGGTTAAAAAAAGCCGCCCGCATGAAACCGGTTATTTTGCTTAAATCCGGCCGAATGCCGGAAGGCACGCAGGCGGCGGTGTCGCATACCGGCGCCTTAGTGGGAGCAGATGATGTGTTTAACGCGGCGATTGAACGTGCCGGTGTGGTGCGTGCCATTACGATTAACCAGTTGTTTGCGGCGGCGAAAGTGTTAACGCATAAAATTCGTTTAAAGGGTAATCGGTTAGCGATTTTAACCAATGGCGGCGGGCCGGGTGTTATGGCCACCGACCGTGCGGCAGAGTTGGGGATAGCTATGCCAAAACCCGGTGAGGCTTCTATCGAGCAGTTAAATGCGGTGTTGCCATTGCATTGGTCACACGGTAACCCGATTGATATTTTGGGGGACGCCACCGCCGAACGTTACGGTCAAGCCTTAGAAGTGTGTTTAAAAGATGATCTGTACGATGCGGTTTTGGTGTTGTTAACGCCGCAAGCGATGACCGATCAAACCGCGATTGCCGAGTCGATTGTTGAGCAGTTAAAAAAACATGCCAATCATAAACCGGTGTTAACCGCTTGGTTAGGTGATCGTTTAGTGAGTGATGCACGCAAGGTGTTTGTGAAAGCTAAAGTGCCGACCTTTCGTACGCCCGAAGCTGCTGTAGAAGCGATGCACTTTTTGACCCAATACCAACAAAACCAAGCCTTGTTGATGCAAGTGCCTGAGGCACGAAGTGAAAACGTTACGCCTGATATTGAGGGGGCGAGTTTAATTATTCAACATGCACTAACACAGAAACGTTCGATTTTAAGCGCCACCGAAACGCGCGCGGTGTTGCACGCATTTAATATTCCGGTGACTCCGGCGATTGAAGCCAAAGATGCTTCGGCGGCGTTAATTGCGGCTGAAAGTTTAGGGTTTCCAGTCGCATTAAAAATCAACTCACCGGATATTACGCATAAATCAGACAGCGGTGGGGTGAAACTTAATATTCAACGTGCGTCAGAAGTCCCGGCTGCGTTTGATGAAATGATGGAAACGGTCAAAAACTATGCGCCCAATGCCCGCATTGAGGGCGTGACGGTTGAGCCGATGGCACAGATTAAACAAGCGCGTGAACTGATTATTGGTGTCAGTCGTGATCCGGTATTTGGCCCGTCGATTTCATTTGGCAGCGGTGGCACGGCGGTTGAGGTGTTAAAAGACAGTCACACCGCGCTGCCGCCGTTAAATGAGTTTATTGCGCGCAAAATGATCGGTTGTACCAAGGTATCAAAAATGCTCGGCGCATTCCGTGGACAGGCTGCGGCAGATATGGATGCGATTGTGCAGGTGTTAATGCGGGTGTCGGACTTGGTCAGTGAAATTCCTGAAATTCAGGAACTAGATCTTAATCCGTTGTTCGCCACACCGGAAGGGGTGTTGGCGGTGGATGCTCGTATTACGGTCGCCCGCGTTTCTTCTGCGGCCAAACCCTACGCCCATATGGCGATTCATCCCTATCCGGCGCACTTGCAAAAAACGATTACGTTGCCAAATGGGGTGAATATGTTAATTCGCCCGATTCGGCCGGAAGACGCGCATATCGAAGAAGATTTTGTGGCGCACCTGTCAGAAAAAACCAAATATTTGCGTTTTATGCAAAGCGTACAAAAACTGAGCCACGATATGCTGATTCGTTTTACTCAAATTGATTACGACAGCGAAATGGCGTTTGTGGCGTTAACCACTATTAAAAGCGAAACGGTTGAGCTTGGGGTAACCCGTTACACCACTAACCCTGACGGCCAGAGTTGTGAGTTCGCCTTAGTGGTGCGTGACGATTATCAGCATCAAGGTATCGGCAGTCGTTTGTTGGAAATGTTGATTCAACATGCGCAATCACGTGGTTTAAAAGTCATGATGGGTGAAGTGTTGGCGGAAAATCACGGTATGCTCGACTTGGCGAAACATCACGGTTTTAAAGCGCAGGCATTAGCTGATGATCCGGCTATTATTGAAGTGAGCTTGGCATTATAAATATACAAAAATCGTGGCAGGATCACGGTGAGTTACGGGCATTTAATAAGTTATTTAAGGAGTGAGCAATGGATCGTTTGCAAGAAGCACAAGGCATGATGGGGCGTTTGATGGGTGATTTGCCGGATGAGCTAAAAAGCTTTGCCGGATTTGTCAAAATAGCAGAAAAGCAGGGCGCATTAGATGAAAAAACTAAACACCTGACCTTGATTTCACTCGCGGTAGCTTTTCAGTGTACTTGGTGTATTGCCATCCATACTAAGGGTTGCGTAGATGCCGGAGCTTCGAAAGATGAAATTTTAGAAGCTGCAATGATGGCCGTGGTGATGGGTGGTGGGCCAAAGTTAATGTATATGGAAGTCTTGTACGAAGAGCTAGATAAATACTTCAAATAAGCCATTTTTTTATGAAAAAACCCTAACCACCAGGCCTGGTGGTTAGGGTTTTGGTTTTTTTGTTTAAACGAAGTACCCTATAATAAACCTCAAATATTGAGGGAGAAAGTCATGCAGCGTCGTAAATTTTTAACCGCAATCGCCGCGGTTGCCGGAGCCGGTTTAGTCGGTTGTGAGTCAGAGTCAAACGACTGTGTAACATCTGAGAATCATCAAGTCATTAAGTGGAAAATGGTCACGTCTTGGCCAAAAAACTTTCCCGGTTTAGGTACCGGTGCGCAGGATTTGGCACATCTTATTAATCAAATGTCCGGTGGACGCATGAAAGTCACGGTGTATGGTGCCGGTGAGTTGGTTGGGCCGTTTGAGGTATTTGATGCGGTGTCGCAGGGGCGTGCCGAACTAGGTCACAGCACCGCCTATTATTGGAAAGGCAAATTACCGAGTGCGGACTTTTTTACCGTGGTGCCGATGGGTTTAACCGCTGAAGAAATGAACAGCTGGTTTTATTATGGCGGCGGGCTTGAGTTATGGGAGCAAGCCTATAAACCTTTTGGCCTCATCCCCAATCCCGCGGGTAACTCCGGGACCCAAATGGGCGGCTGGTTTAATCGCGAGATTAATAGTTTGGCCGATATAAAAGGACTCAAAATTCGCATGCCGGGGATTGGCGCAGAAGTGTATCAACGCATTGGCGCGGTGCCGGTTAATTTACCGGGTAATGAGTTATTTCAAGCGATGCAAACCGGTTTGATTGATGCGGTTGAATTTGTCGGGCCATATAACGATTTAGCATTCGGTTTTCATCGGGTTGCTAAATTTTATTACACGCCGGGTTGGCAAGAACCGGGCTCAGCGATTGAATGTATGATTAACGAACAAGCCTTTTTGGCGTTACCGAAAGACTTGCAAAGCATTGTGCGTAATGCGATCAAGGTGGCTAATTTGTCCATGTTGGCGGAATACACCGCGCGCAACCAGCAAGCGTTAATGACCTTGGTAAACCAGCATAAAGTGCAGCTGCGCAGCTTCCCTGAAGATGTATTACAGCAATTAAAAACCGTTTCGGCTCAAGTGGT
>DIJW01000192.1 GCA_002421475.1 Thiomicrospira sp. UBA5634
AGAACTTTTTGGCGAAAACGGGCTCAATTGATGGTGCGATCGCGGCCTACGCGCAAGCGGTACGTAGCCGTGCGTTTCCGCAAGCACAGCATGAGATGAAGCCATGATTAGCTTGGATAACATAATCGCGTTACGTCAGCAGATTCAGCAATGGAAACAGGCCGGTTTACGCGTTGGTTTTGTGCCGACAATGGGGAATTTACATGCCGGGCATATTAGTTTATTAACACTGGCAAAACAACACGCTGATCGAGTGGTGAGCAGTGTGTTTGTAAATCCGCTGCAATTTGGCATCGGAGAAGACTTTGATCGTTATCCGCGCACGTTGACGGAAGATAGTCAAAAATTAGCGTCAGCAGGTTGTGACGCGTTATTTGCGCCGAGTGTTGGAGAAATGTATCCGCAGGGTGCGCTGCAAAGCAAAGTTTGTGCACCGAATGGGCTGACTGAAGTTTTGGAAGGTGCCAGCAGGCCTGGTCATTTTGATGGCGTTACAACCGTGGTGGCGAAGTTATTTAACTTGGTTCAGCCGGATGTGGCTGTATTTGGGCAAAAAGATTACCAGCAATGGCGGGTATTGCAAACCATGGTCAATGAACTGAATTGGCCGGTTCAGATGATTAAAGCACCGATTGCCCGTGATATGGATGGCTTAGCATTGAGTTCGCGCAATCAATATTTAACCGAAGCGCAACGGCAAGTTGCACCTAAGTTGTACGTGGTGTTGCAAGATCTCGGACAGGCTTTACGTTCCGGTAATCAAAACTTACGAGACTTGGAGCGTGCAGCAAGCGAACGTTTATTGTTGGAGGGGTTTGATGCGGTGGATTACGTGGCTATCGTTGATTCGCAAACATTGCAACCCATCCAGTCCCTGCAGAATTCGGTCGTGATTTTGGCAGTCGCTCGCTTAGGTTCTACTCGATTATTGGACAATATAGAATTGGATGATATTATTTAATCGAATGATATTGTTTATTTGATCAAATCATCTTCTTTGAGTGCTGTTAAAAGGAATTCTGCATGAGTTTTTCTACGCTGATTGGTTTATTGGCGGGTATGTTAATCGTAAGTTCTGCGATGGCGATGGGGTCATCAATTTATCTGTTTGTCGATATTCCAGGGGTAATGATTGTTGTCGGCGGTACTTTAGCTGCGACCATGATTCGTTATTCAATGAAGGATTCGTTTGAAGCAATAGGTTTGTCATTTCGCGCAGTCAAGCTGACTAAAGAAACACAAGATTTAAAACAATTAATAGATATAACCGAAGATATGCTGCGTGCTTCACGCAAAAGTGGCATGTTAGCGTTAGAACACATTGAGGTCGACAATCAATTTTATCGTGATGGTGTACGAATGTTGGTTGATGGTTACGCGATAGAGTTAGTACAGAAAGCGCTTAAAGAACAAAATGCGTTATTTGTTGAGGTCGCTGAGACCAGTTCGGGTGTTTTTCGCGCAATTGGTGAAGCCGCTCCTGCATTTGGCATGATCGGTACACTTGTTGGTTTAATCCAAATGTTGGCCAATTTAAATGATCCTTCTACAATTGGCCCAGCCATGTCAATTGCATTACTTACGACCTTGTATGGCGCTCTGATCGCTAATTTATTTGCCTTACCAATGGCGGATAAAATTGAGTCGTGGGCACATGATGAGTCTTATCGTCAGCACTTAATTATTGATGCAATGGATTGTATTGCACATGGTGTCAATCCAATTGTTATGCGTGATTTATTAGAGCCGTATATGCAAACACCAAAATTAAAAGAGGTGATTAATGGCTAAAAAACAGCGCCCTAAAATGCCTTGGTTAACCACCTATGCGGATATGGCCACGCTGTTATTGGCTTTTTTTATATTGCTGTTTACGATTTCAAATGTCGATAAAGCACGTTATGAAGAAATTGTGCGCTCCTTAACACTGACATTAACCAATTCGCCTGAGTTATCCGTGATGCAGCAAAGTTATTTTAATCCGGTACAACCAGGCCTAATAGAGTTGATCCCGGATGCGACGCCGGCTGAAACACTTCTTGAACTCTATGAGATGTTGGCACTTACGTTTGAGAAAGAACGGCAAACTGACCAGTTACAAATGAACTTTGATGTGAATGAAGATCAGATTAAGATCGTTTTTCCCGAAGTGGTGGCGTTTGATTTGGGTAGCGCCGATTTACAACCACGCTTTGTGATGATGCTGCGTAAATTTTCGTATTATTTGCGCGGTGATGTTAAGGTAAGGGTGATTGGGCACAGTGATCGGTTACCGATTATTGCCGGACGGTTTCGCTCAAACTGGGAGCTCTCAAGTGCACGAGCAGCGTCTGTGATTGAGCAATTTATTCGGGATGGCGTGATCCATCCTTCTCAAGCAACCGCAATTGGTTTAGCCGATACACAACCGATTTCTAAAGGCGATCGTATAGAAGATTATGCATTAAATCGTCGAGTTGAAATTATTATTCAGCGTGCTAAGTCGACAGAAAGTAACCAGACCCCATAACACCAGGCCTGGTTTAATGTTTAAACAGCAGTTTTGAGCTGTTTAGGGATGAAGTTACGTGTATTGGTAATACGATTGTCGGCATCTACATACACTAATACCGGCTGATAGGTTTCAGCTTGTTTGTCTTCCAATACGCAATAGGTTGCGATAATCAATAAATCACCCGGGTCAGCTTTATGAGCTGCCGCGCCATTCACTGAGATAATGCCGGTGTGTTCTTCAGCACGAATCGCATAGGTGGTAAAACGCTCACCATTGCGAATGTTATAGATCTGAATTTGTTCATATTCACGGATACCGGCGGTATCGAGCAGGTGCCCATCAATCGCGCAAGAACCTTCATAGTCCAACTCAGAGTGGGTTGTAGTCACTCGGTGTAGTTTGGATTTTAATAGGGTGATTTGCATGCTATTTCTCGCCATCCGTTTGTTAATAAACTGGTCAATCAAAGGGAAGTCATTATACCCGAAAGCGTAAAAATAAAAAACGCTTCATTAAATAAGCTAATGAAGCGTTTAGATTTTATTATGCAGCTATGCTAAAGCGGCTATTAACCGGTGTTGCGCATTCCGGCCGCAATGGCATTAATGCTGTTTAGCAAGGGTTTCAACCAGCGTTCACGTTCTTGCTCGGTTGAGTCTTGCGACTTGTAGCGTTTAAGTAACACGATTTGGATGTGGTTGAGTGGATCCAAATAAGGGTTACGGCGTTTGAGCGAAAGTGCATTAGTCGGCGTTTCAGCCATTAAGAATGGATTACCGCTGACAGTTAAACAGTTTGATACAGTGCGTTGATGTTCTTCAGCAATCATGTTGTAAATATGGTTTGCCTGAACAATATCCTGCGCTAATGCGCTGTATTCTTTACCGGTTTTTAGTTCGGTTTTGAATAACGCCATTTGAATGTTACTCAATAAAGCACGGAAAAACGGCCATTGTGCATACATTTGTTTAAGCTGTTCTTCGCCATGCTGTTGTGCCCATTTATCAAGCGCATAACCTGTTCCAAACCAAGCCGGGAAAGTTAAACGTGCTTGCGCCCAACCAAAAACCCACGGAATTGCGCGAATAGAAGACTTGGATAAATTGCCTTTTTTACGATGAGAAGGGCGTGATCCAATATTCAGCAAGCCGATTTCGTTTACCGGTGTTGACTCATAGAAAAACTTAAAGAAGCCTTCCGTGTTATCGGTTAATTCACGATAAGCGTGTTCACCATCCTGAGCTAATTGCTGCATGATCTCAAGATGCGCCGGATTATCTTCAATTACCGGTTTAACTAAACACGTACTCGCTTTCATTAAACCGGTCACACCTAATGATAGCTCATAGGTCGCGGTTTCAGTATTGCTGTATTTGTATGACAATACTTCGCCTTGCTCAGTGAATTTAATTTCACCGCGCACAGTACCGGTTGGTTGTGACAAAATCGCAATATGAGTTGGGCCGCCTCCACGTCCGATTGTGCCGCCACGTCCGTGGAATAGGCGACATTCGATGCCACATTCATCCGCCAACTTCATGATTTGTTGTTGTGCTTGATATAAGTTCCATGCTGACGCCAGGTTGCCACCGTCTTTGGCAGAGTCGGAATAACCGAGCATAATTTCTTGTTGGTTACCGGATGCTTTTAATAATGCATGGTAGGTTGGATTATTAAACAATGCCGAAGTCACCGGTACGATATGACTTAAATCTTCAATCGTTTCAAATAACGGTGAAATATGGATGTCGCAATAGGGTTCGCCAGCGTTGTAACCCGCCAGGCCTGCTTGGTGTGCTAAAAACAAGACTTCCATCACATGGCTGGCATGATGAGTCATTGAGATAACGTAGTTGTTAAAAGCCAAGGGACTGATTTCTTTGCGCATTTCACGCAAGACGTTAAACACCTCCAACACTTCTCGTGTCATATCTTTGAGCGCTAAATGTTGGGTGTCGATAATGGTAGCAGAGGCGACATGACTGGCCAGAAGTTGTAAACGCTCTTGCTCATTCAGTTTGGTATAGTCAACGCCTAAGTGTGACAATAAATCCGTTACCGCTTCAGAGTGTACGGTGGACTCTTGGCGAATATCCAAACGCATTAAATAGAAACCGAACGTTTGTACCAATCGAATTAAATCTTTTAAATCGGCATTGGCAAGAATATCATCACCATGGCCACACAAAGATTCATGAATTAATTGTAAATCGGCAAGAAACTCATCTTCTGAACTGTATGCAAAGCGGCTTTTTTCAACCGGCTTGTCTTCATTGAGTTTGGCTTCAATATAATTCAGATTTTGCTGTAAACGACCGTGCATTAAATATAGCAAGCGGCGATAAGGTTCATCTTTAAAACGTTCAGAACGACGATGGAAAACTTTTTCCAGCAGGTCGGCATCAACAATGGTCGCGCGATTGATAATTTCTTGTTTGATATCGGCAATGTGGCGCGAATGAGTCAGCATTGAACTGAGTTCAAACAAACGGCGCTGATATTCATAAATGACGGCGCGTGATTGCAAATACAGCGCTTGTGCCGTGGTGTCATGGGTGACGAAAGGATTGCCATCGCGGTCACCGCCGATCCAAGAGCCAAACGTCAAGAAGTTTGGTGTTTCGATGTGATCGTTAGGGTAGTTGCGTTCTAATGCACGTTCCATATAACGATACACTTGCGGTACGGCTTTAAATAAAGACTGACGGAAGTAGTAAATACCGTTGCGAATTTCGTCGCTGACAGTCGGTTTTGACTGGCGAACTTCATCCGTTTTCCATAATACCTGGATTTGATATTTAAGTTTTTTGATAACTTCTTCACGACCATACGGATTGTTGTAGGTGTCCGCTTCATTTAAATCTTCTAACGTCACGAAAATACGACGTAAGTTTTCCATTACCGCACGACGTTTTGATTCGGTCGGATGGGCGGTAAAAACCGGAATATAACGTAATTTGTTGAGAAGGGTGGTGAGCTCTTGTGCGCTCATTCCTTGGTCTTTGAATTCGTTAATGGTGCTGAGCATTGAGCCCATCCATAATGGGCCGTCAGACTTTAACTGACTTTGGCGGTCATGGTATTGATGTTCTTCTTCAGCTAAGTTCGCGAGACTGAAGTAGATGTTGAATGCACGGATAATAAGGATTAAATCATCAGGATTTTGTTGCTGGATAAACTCACTGAGTTCGGCTCTTAAAACCGGATCATCTTGTTTGCGCAGCTGAATATAACCCATGCGGAGTTTTTCGACTGCCGCTAACATTTCCGGCCCTATTTGGCTTTCAATGACTTCACCAAGCAAGCGGCCAAGTAGTTTGACACGGGCTCTAAGTTGCTTATCATTCGGGTCATTAGTGATGATCTTTGTCATAAGAAATATCTATCCGTATAAAAATTTGCACAATTATAGCAGATTTCAATAAGTTGAAGTTGGATCAAGAAGAAAACAGCGCGAGTTTGTGCGGTTTGAAGAGCTTAGGACGTATTATGCAGTATACGCCCTAAGTAGAGATGCGATTAGTTTAGGGGTTTATTAACCTTGGTAACGTTTTGCGCCAGCCAAAATTTCAGCACGCGCCGATTCAACATCTTCCCAACCGTCAATCTTTACCCATTTACCAGGCTCAAGATCTTTGTAATGCTTAAAGAAATGTTCAATCTGCTCTTTTAGTAATGGAATGTCTTCAACCGCGTTAATGTTTTTGTAAATCGGCGTCAATTTGTTGACCGGTACAGCGATTACTTTGGCATCTTCACCGCCATCATCAGTCATTTTTAACACCCCGATCGGGCGGCAACGAATCACAGATCCAACCATTAACGGGTGTGGCGTGACTACCAATACATCGACCGGATCACCGTCATTAGCTAAAGTTTGATTGATGTAACCATAGTTTGCCGGATAGGACATAGTTGCACCTTGTAAACGATCAACCCACACGAGATCGGTGTCTTTATCGACTTCATATTTAATTGGTGGTGCGAAAGCGGCAATTTCAATAATTACGTTAATATCATTTGGCAGGTCTTGACCGGCGCTAACAGCTGCATAACCCATAATAAGTTCCTTAAATTGGTTGTTAAAACAAAACCACCCGCAGAGCGGGTGGTTGAAAAATTTATCCTAAATCGGATTAACCTTTTAAATACTTCATCATCGTTTCAACTTCGGTTTTTGAACCTAATACCACCGGGCAGCGCTGGTGAATTTCAGCAGGTTCAACGTCCATAATGTGTTCACGACCAGTTGTTGATAAGCCGCCAGCTTGTTCAACGATCATGCTCATTGGGTTACCTTCGTACATTAAACGCAGTTTGCCAGGTTTGTTTGGCTCACGGTTATCCCATGGGTACATGAAGATACCGCCACGTACTAAAATACGGTGTACTTCAGCAACCATAGACGCTACCCAACGCATGTTGTAACGCTTGTTTAACGGACCAGTTTCACCCGCTAGGCAGTCAGCAATATATTGTTGAACGCCCGGTTCCCAGAAGCGTTGGTTTGACATGTTAATGGCAAACTCTTTAGTTTCGGTTGGGATTTTTACATTTTCACGTGTTAACACGAATTCGCCAATATGACGGTCAAGGGTGTAGAAGTTAACGCCTTTACCGGTTGTTAATACCAACAGTGCTGATGGGCCGTAAAGCACATAACCTGCCGCAACTTGTTTGCGACCATTTTGTAGGTAGATGCTCTGATCATCACCTTGACGGCTGTCATCCGGCGCTTCAAGGATTGAGAAAATAGTGCCGACTGATAAGTTAACGTCAATGTTTGAAGAGCCGTCAAGAGGGTCAAACAATACTAGGTATTTACCGGTTGAAGTGCCTGCAACGGTATAGTCTTCTTCTTCAGATGCAATACCTTTTACGCAGTTGTCTTCGGTTAGGATGTTCTTTAAAAGATCGTTTGATACAACGTCTAATAATTTTTGAGTTTCGCCTTGTACGTTTTCAGTAACGCTTGAACCTAGGATGCCGGCTAGATCACCTTGGCCTAGTTTGTGCGAAATTTCTTTACAGGCGATCATAATATGGCTGATCACTTGTTTTAGTTCGCTGTTAACGTCGTCACGTTTTAAAACTTCATGAAGTCTAATCATGGATTACTCTCTTATTTAGTTTAAAATCTGGCTAGCTTAACCGTTAGAATGAAGAAATACAAGTTTTGTTCATGCGTGTTCCGGTTGTACGGAGTACGTTAAATTAGTTAAAAAATAGAATTAAATCAATGAAGTATATCGTTAAATTTTTTCCCGAAATTATGATTAAAGGTGACAGCGTCAAAAAGAAAATGGTGCGTCACCTGCATGAAAATCTTAAACGGCTGTTAGCGCGTTTGGATGAAGATATTCACACGCAAAAATTTTGGGATAAGATCGAAGTGTTCGTTCCCGAGTTAAAACCAGGCCTGGTGGTGGCGGTGCGCCAATGTTTATTGAGCACACCTGGAATTGAGCAAATATGGCAGGTGCAGCAGTTTCCGATCACCGATTTACAAAGTGTGATTGATAAAGTGGTACCGTTTGCCTTGCCGTTGATTAAAGACAAAACCTTTGTGGTACGAGCTAAACGCACTGGCGAACATTCTTTTACGTCGATGGAGTTGGAGCGTGAAACCGGTTATGCGTTAGTGCAGCAAGGCGAATCTAAAGGCGTCAGTCTGCATCATCCTGAAGTAAAAATTGAGTTTGATGTGTTTGATAAGTATTTAAATATTATTGAAGCACGTTATAGCGGGTTAGGTGGTTATCCGCTTGGTTCGCAAGGAGAGGCGTTATCGTTAATGTCAGGTGGTTTTGATTCGACAGTGGCGAGCTATTTGGCGGTAAAACGCGGTATAAAAACCCACTTTATCTTTTTTAACCTAGGCGGAACAGCACATGAACTAGGGGTTAAACAAGTGGCGATTTATTTATGGAACCGTTTTGAAGCCTCTCATCGCATTAAGTTTATTTCGGTACCATTTGATGGTGTGGTGGCGGAGCTGTTTAACTCGGTGCATGAAAGTTATATGGGCGTGATGCTAAAACGTTTGATGTTAATAGCGGCGGAGCGGGTTGCGCGAGATTTGGATTATCCGGCATTAATTACCGGCGAAAGTGTCGCGCAGGTGTCGAGCCAAACATTAAAAAATTTAGCGGTGATTGATGAAGTGAGTCATATGCTGGTGTTGCGTCCGTTAGCGATGATGAATAAACCCGACATTATTCAGTTGGCAGAGCAAATAGGCACGCGGCATTTTGCCGAGTCGATGCCGGAATATTGTGGAGTTATTTCACAAAACCCGGTGACGCATGCGTCATTTGATCGTACGCTAAAAGAACATCATAAATTTAATATGCAGGTGCTGGATGAGGCGTTAGCGAACAAAACCATTCAGCCAGTTGATCAACTACTGGAGCAGATTGTCGCTGCGCCGCCGATTGAAGTGGTTAAGACATTACAACCCGGTGATGTATTGGTGGATATTCGTGCTGACATTGAGCAGCAGCGCTCACCGTTAGAAGGGGCGTTACACATTCCGTTTCACTTGCTTAATCAGCAAGCGAAAAAATGGTCTGACAATACGCGTTATTTATTGTATTGCCAGAAAGGGGTGATGAGTCAGTTGCATGCGCAATATTTGCGTGATCAGGGGGTGCATAATGTCTTTGTATACCGACCTGAGACTAACTAACTGTTTGCACCAGGCCTGGTTGAAGGTGTGAGTTAGAGTAACAATGAAATTGTTAAGGGAAAGCGTTTCGCGCCAGTTTTTTGTCCAATTCGACCTTTTGTGCCGCCTCAATTGATACGCGGTGTTTTTGGATGCTGATAACGTAGTTGACCGTTTCAAGACCAATGTGGCGGCGGGCGAGTTGCTCAACGTGATAAAACCATTTATAGGGGTCGAGTCCTTGACGTTCGGCCAGTCGTTGCAGTTGGCGGATGCGTGAGGGACCTGCATTATAAGCAGCAAGGGTAAAGTTTAGGCTTTCATCCTCTGTGTAGTCAGGGGTGCTAAAGTAATGCTCCTTGAGGTGCGCAAGGTATTTCACGCCAGCATGAATATTATTTTCAATATTTTCAATTTCATCAATATCAACGGCGCTGGAGCGTGCAGTACTGGGGCGCACTTGCATGATGCCAACGGCGCCTTTATTACTGGTTGTGTTTTGCTGAAATCGTGATTCCTGATAAGCGGTAGCGGCAATTAATAACCAGTCCATGTCATAAAAATCGGCGTAGAGTTGAAAATAGGGTTTTAGATAATCAACCTGATTTAACACATCTTGTGATAGTGGGCGCTGGATCCATTGATCACTTTCAAAATATTTACGATAAAGTACGTTTCCCAAGAAACGTCCCGGTTTGGCATAACGATGGATATAACGATTTAATGAAGCGCGAAGTTGCGGATTCTGCTTTCTTACCGCCCAGGCAATTTGGCCATTGTGGTGAAAAATGATGTTAGGGTGTGTCACGATGTTGCTGAAGACGGTTTGCCAAACGTTGGCAATATGGTCATCCACCACGGTGAAATCGTAAATTTCCGCATTCACCATTTCGAGTAAATCTTCGGCATCTAAAATCGGATTGGCCTTGATGATTTCAATTGGCGCCAGGCCTGCTCGTCCAAGCGCTTGGTTTACCATTTCTAAATGAATAATGTAACTGCTGTCGGCCACCACAATAATTCGCTGACCGGATAGATCCTCCAGTCGCTCCACTTTGGGTGATTTGGGATGAGAGATTAAGATTTCAGATACATTGCTGATATAGGGTTGGCTAAAGGCCATTTCTGATTCGCGGCCGGGTGTCATGGTTAAACCGGCTGCAATCATATCGCCTTGTCCTTGTAATAGGCGATTAACTAATTGGTTAAAGGGTACAACAATAAATACTAGGTGTGTTTGGTGTTGTTTGCGCAATGGGCCGCGATTTAAATAATCTTCGTATGATTTAAGCAGTTCATATTCGATGCCGCGAGTGCCATCGTCGGCTAAAAAGTAGTTGGTACGGTTATAACTGACTAAAACTCGGATGATGCGGCGTTCACGCATGGCATCAAAGTCATCAAAAAAAGGCTGGTTAATGCGATTGTAGAATGAAGTTAAGTCATCATCAAATGCAGCTTTGGGCGGCGCTTTTTGGGTAGCGCACACTATCAAAGCAATAAACATTAGGATTGTCGAAAGCGTAATTCGTAGCAAGTTTTTGCCTTAAGATAATAAAACCAATTTTAATTCTATTGAGTGTTGGCATAATTTGCTAGCGATTCTTTAGTCGCCAGAACGAAGAGAGAAACAATGAGACGTGTAAAATTTGCCATTATGGGCGCCGGAAGGGTTGGTTTAACAGCACTAAGTTTAATTAGAAAACAAACAGATAATTTTGTAGTGATTCAGTCTGGGGCGTTTGGTACTACTTGTGCACGTGTCGGTTGTATGCCATCGAAAGCGCTTATTCATGCGGCCAACCATTTTTATCATGCAACGCATGCAGCAGAGTTTGGAGTGCGTGGCGGTGAAAAGTTGAGTGTAGATCGAGCATCGGTTATGCAACGAGTACGTGCATTTCGAGATCGCTTTACCGGCGGTATTCAGCAAGGTTCTACCGATACGCTGGATGAAAAAAATCTTATTCTCGGCGCGGCGAAATTTGTTGCGCCGAATGTGTTGGAAGTAAATGGTGAGCAAATTGAGGCTGAACGTATCATTATCGGCAGCGGTTCGCGGCCGTTTGTGCCGCAGGCCTGGCGGGATGCATTGGGTGACAAATTACTCACCAGTGATGAAATTTTCGATTTGGCGCAACTGCCAAAACGAGTGGCGGTAATTGGTTTAGGGGTGATTGGTCTTGAGCTGGGGCAGGCGATGTCTCGCCTTGGCGTAGAAGTCGTTGGTTTTGAGGCGGTGCAAGCGTTAGGCGGTTTAATGACAAGCGCAGCGATTAATCAAACTGAGCAGTTGTTGACGCGAGAGTTTCCAATATATCGTGGTCAAGCAGTGGATGTTCGGCGTGAAGGTGAGCAAGCTGTCGTTGTGCGCGGCGATGAAGTATTTGAGTTTGATGCGGTGTTAGTTAGTATTGGGCGTCGTGCAAATATTGATAATCTTGGTTTAGACAAACTCGGTGTTGCATTAAATGAACGTGGTTGGCCGAACTTTAATCCGCAAACTATGCAGGTTGAAAACCTGCCGGTATTTATCGCCGGCGACGCGAGTGGTTACAGACCAATTTTGCATGAAGCAGGTGAGGAAGGTAGGATTGCAACGTTTAATGCAATTAGTTATCCGCAAATTAAGGCGCATCGACGCAAAACGCCTTTGGGCATAACGTTTACCGAACCAGGCCTGGCGTTTTTCGGTCAACGTTATAACGAATTGGATTTAACTAAAACAGCCGTGGCGGAATTTGATTTACATCGTAATAATGGTCGGGCGATTGTGATGGGTGAAGATCACGGCGTTATTGTGTTGTTTGCCGATCGTATTTCAGCGAAATTATTAGGTGGTGAGTTGGTTATGCCGCAGGCGGAACATCTTGTGCATCTTTTAAATTGGGCGATTGAAATGGGATTAACAGTTGATCAAATTTTAGATATGCCTTTTTATCATCCGGTGCTGGAAGAGGCAGTCGAGTCGGCATTAAAAATGTTGCGTTCGGCATTAAGGGACGTTTAAGCGTCAACTAAGTTTTGGATTTTAGACATAATTTTCGTTGAAACCTTTGACTTGGTGGCGACTCTGCTATAATCCCACTTGTTTTTAACCATGTTTTATCAAACATAGGTTATTGGGGTGCGCAAAAGTGCCCCGAAAATATTTAACCAGGCCTGGTGGACGGCTGACAGAACCCCGCCACATGGGCAATAAACTTTAAGATGGTATCGAGTGACTACAGAAACAAACCCTTCAGTATATGATCCTCATGCGCAGCGCGAAGCTGAAAAGTATGAAAACCCCATTCCAAGTCGTGAGTTTATTCTCCAACATTTAGAGCAGGTCAAAAAACCTTTGACGCTCGATCAATTGGCGAAAGACTTGGATGTGTCTGATGAAGATGAAGAACGCTTTGAAGCGTTATCACGTCGTTTAAAAGCCATGTTACGTGACGGACAGCTTATCAAAAACCGCCGAGGTGCGTTTGGCTTGATCCAAAAGATGGACTTAATCAAAGGGCGTGTTATTGGACATCCTGATGGTTTTGGCTTTTTAAGCACCGAATCAATGGATGAAGACTTATTCCTCTCAGCGCAAGAAATGCATAAAGTTTTGCATGGCGATGAAGTTATTGTGTCGATTATTGGCGAGGATCGCCGTGGTCGCAAAGAGGCCAGTATTGTTGAGGTGACGCGTCATAATTCAACCCAATTGGTTGGTCGTGTGCATATTGAAGACGGTTTAGCTTGGGTGCATCCGAACAACAATCGAATTACTCAGGATGTGTTTGTACCGGCTGATGGTTTAATGGATGCAAAAGAAGGCCAAATTGTTTTGGTTGATATTTTGCAGCAACCGTCAAAACGACATGGCCCAGTTGGTCGAATTGTTGAAGTAATGGGTGACTATATGGCGCCCGGAATGGAAATCGACACCGCGATTCATGCGTTTGGTATTCCGAATGAGTGGCCGCCGGAGCTGTTGGCAGAGTTAGCCGCTATTCCAAATGAAGTTACTGAAGCGGATTTGGAAGGGCGTAAAGATTTGCGCCATCTACCGTTAATGACTATTGATGGTGATGATTCGAAAGATTTTGACGATGCGGTCTTTGCGAAACGCCGTAAAAATGGTTGGCGTTTGGTGGTGGCGATTGCGGACGTATCGCATTATGTTAAGCCGGGTACTGAGCTGGATAAAGAAGCTTATAAACGTGGTAACTCGGTGTATTTCCCGCAACGTGTTATTCCGATGTTGCCTGAAAAGTTATCAAATGAATTGTGTTCATTAAACCCGCATGTTGATCGCTTGTGTATGGTGTGCGACATGAATATTACCGATGACGGGCAGCTAGAACGCAGCCAGTTTTATCATGCGGTAATGAACTCAAAGGCGCGACTGACCTATAACAAAGTTCACGATATGTTAACCAATCCGGCCAGTGAGCATCGTGAGACGTTTGCTGAGATGGTTGAACATGTTGAAGCGTTAAATGAGTTGTATCAAGTATTGGCCAAATCACGCGCCGCACGTGGTGCGTTAGAGTTTGATACGGTTGAAACCCAAATTGTGTTTGATGCAGAGCGTAAAATCGACAAAATTATTCCGGTGATGCGCAACGAAGCGCATAAGCTGATTGAAGAATGTATGTTGATGGCTAACGTCGCTACCGCGCGTTTCTTGAAATGGCATAAGTTACCGATTTTATATCGTGTGCATGAGTCACCAAAAGAAGAAAAACTCGTTAAGTTGCGCGGTTTCTTGGCGGACTTTGGTTTAAGTTTGGGTGGCGGTGATGAGCCGACTGCGCAGGATTATGATGTGGTGATGACTAAGGTTAAGGATCAGCCGTATGCTAATTTGGTGCAAACCGTCATGTTACGCAGTATGAATCAAGCGGTATATCAGCCTGAAAATAAAGGCCACTTCGGCTTAAATTATGAGCATTACGCCCATTTCACGTCACCGATTCGCCGTTATCCTGATTTGTTAATTCATCGCGCAATTCGCCAGGCCTGGTTAAAGCAGGGCGTTGAAAATTTCGTGTATAACGAACAGCAAATGGAAACCTTTGGTCGCCATTGTTCGGATACCGAACGTCGCGCGGATGAGGCAACACGTGATGCCACTACTTTCCTTAAATGTGAGTTCTTGTCACATCGTTTAGGTGAGCAGTATCAAGGTGTTATTTCAGCGGTGACCAGTTTTGGTATGTTCGTTGAACTGGCGGATTTGTATATCGAAGGCCTAGTGCATATTACGGAGTTAGGCGAAGATTATTTCCACTACGATGCGGTTCGTCATTGTTTAAAAGGCGAACGTACCGGCATGACCTATCGCTTGGGTGATCGTGTTGAAGTACAAGTCGCCCAAGTCGTTTTAGACGATCGTAAAGTAGATTTACGTTTAATTCGTCATTTAGCGCCGGCGCAAGCTGAGGCTACAGAGGCTGATGCTGATAATGCAGAAGCTCCGGCTGACGGCAAGAAAAAACGTCGTTCGCGTAATTATCGTAAAAAACGTAAACCGCAGGCTAAGGCTGAAGCATGAGTGCAGATACGCTTTATGGTGTTCACGCCATTGAGCGTCTGCTAAAGCAGTCGCCGCATCTGATTTACCAAGTTGTTTTTTGTGAAGGGCGTTTAAACCCGCGCCAACAAAACCTGTTGCAGCAAGCGCAAGTGTTGGGGGTGAAAACGCGAGTTGAATCTAAGGCATTTTTTAATAAGCTCGATGGCGCCCACCAAGGCGTGATGGCTGAGGTTGCTCCGCAAGCTGAGTTTAGTGAGGCTGATTTAGTTGAATTGGTCACACAAAATACGCAGGCGCTGATTTTGTTTTTGGATGAAGTGCAAGACCCGCATAATCTGGGTGCGATTCTGCGCACCGCGGATGCCGCTGGTGTTGATGCGGTGGTTATCCCGAAAAACAATTCCGTCGGCCTTAATGCAACCGTGCGTAAAGTTGCTTGCGGTGCAGCGGAAACAGTGCGTTTAGTGGCGGTAACAAACTTGAGTCGAACGCTTAACAGCCTACAACAAGCCGGTTTGTGGGTCGTTGGGTTGGCAGGTGAAACCGATAAAACTATTTACCAAGCTAGCTTTAGTGGGCGTTTAGGTTTGGTATTAGGGGCAGAGGGGTCAGGATTGCGTCATCTAACACGTCAGCATTGTGATGAAGTTGTTGCCATTCCTATGCTGGGTGTGGTCGAAAGTTTAAATGTATCGGTCGCAAATGGTGTGGTGCTTTACGAAGTTTTGCGGCAGCGTGGAAAAGTTTAACCCACCAGGTTGATCCCTAATGGTTACAGCATTAAAACTTAAAAAGCGCATGCACCAGGCCTGGTGCATGCNNATGCGCTTTTTTATTTCTAGGCTAAATAAATAGCGCCAGTCTCAGTATCAATTTCAATCGGCACGGCTTTTAACTCATCTCGCCAACAAGGGCCTTCAACACATACCCCGTCTTCGATGCGAAAGTAGGCGTCATGTACCGAACATTTCATCGTCATTTCAAATGGATTAACATCGATTTTATATGCTTCATCTAACGGCACATCTTGATGTGGACAGTTATTTTCATAAGCCTTAACTTCACCTTCGTGTTTAATTAAAACCACCTTGTGTTTCAGGCCTGGTGCCGGCACAACCGTCGCTTTCGCACTGTTGATGTGTTTGATGTTGGCAATCGGTTTACGTGTTGCTAACGGCTGTAATAAATTATCTAATCCTACTTGTTGGCATTTTCGTGCCGCCAATATGCTTGCCTCATGCACCGCCTGTTTTAACGTTAGCCCGTTAATTAAGTGATGTATCACACCCGCATTAAAAGTGTCACCTGCGCCAAGCGTATCGACAGGGCGTTTAACAAGCTGTGCCGGCTCATGATGCCATTCGCCGCTTGCGGATACACACCATGCGCCGTCCGTACCCCAAGTGCAAATCAAGTGTGAATTAGGCGCAATACTACGCATTGCCTTTAACAGGTTTTCGCCATCATCAAAGCCTTTGGCTTTCGCATAATGATGGGAGAAAAATAATACATTTGCTTGGCCGAAAAGCGCTTCAATGCCTTCACGCGGTTTTTCAATCTCAAGCGAAATTGGTTGGTGCTGCAAAAAGGTTTTTGCAATATTCAGCATGCCCGGTAGTTGTGTGAGGTTGCGCCCTTCAAAGTGCAGCCAGTCATAGTTTTCTATTTCGATTTTTGCAAAATGATCAAAATCAAGCTCAGGTAAATCACGATAGTGGGTAATGGTGCGTGAGGCGTTACTTTGTGAAACTAATACATAAGATGTTGGCGTTGAGCCTTTAATAAAACGTTGCACATGATCTGTGCCAATGTTTTTTGCTTTCAAAGCTTGCGTCAGTTGTTTGGCTTGGTCATCAGTTGCCAAGGTAGTAACAATCGCGCCCTGATGTCCAAGCTGGCTTAATACGTATAAGGTATTGGCGGTATTGCCGCCAAAAGCAAAGTGACGAGTCTGTGCGCGAACTTCACTATCTTCTTTTGGGTAATCGGCGACATTTAAAATAATATCGAGAACAAGGTTACCAATTCCAAGAATATTTGCCATTTTTCTATCTCTATAGATTCAGTTATTCAACATGCCAACTTTAATAATTAAAGGTGATGCTTGCTACGGACTTAATAAGGTTCGGAATTTTAACATAGATCAATTAAAGGGCACTTCAATTAATCCCCGCAGAATTTTATTCGGGGGGTTAATCTAGGTAATTCAGAATCCGATGCGTTTAACGGGCGTTTTAAAACTTGTCAAGTGTTGGATAAATTAACAATATTTTGGGTTGAGATTAATCAATTTTATAGGGGTTAATGCCATTAATGTATTGATATATAAAGAGTTTATTTTAAATTAAGCACGGTGTTGTTCTTGGTTTATTATCCACAAAAGGTGTGGATAACTTTGTGGATCTTATCCGGTTTTGTGAGGTAAGTGCTTTATATCTGCCAAGAAATATTAGATTGATTAAAAATTAGTCAGCAACAATCAAAATTTGACCAGAAAGATTGCCAGGGTCATAAAAATTTTTAACAAGTCATAAAAGGAGCCTGTGTTATCAGTGGATGACAGTCTCTGTAAAAGCCGCTACAATCGAGCGAATAATAATGATAATCAGGAGGAAGCGTGGCTGACTTAAAAACAGCATTTAATGCGGGCTGCCTCAATTGTGGGTTGCAAAAAATTTGCTTTCCAACAGGGCTAGTACGTAATGATATTACTCGATTAGATTCTATTGTCGAGCGAAAAACTCCTTTCCGTAAAGGTGACCATGTATTTCGAACTGGTCAGGCATTTCATTCTTTGTTTGCCGTTCGCGCAGGCGTTATTAAAATTTACGCCTTATCTGATTCGGGTGAGGAACAAATTCTCGGCTTTTATTTACCCGGTGATGTCATTGGTTTGGATGCATTAACGCATAAAATGCATGTGTACAATGCCATTGCGCTTGATACGACAAGTGTATGCGCGATACCTTTTGATCAGTTAGAGGTGCTTTCGTTACAGATTCCTGCGCTAAACCATCAAATGTTTTGTTTGATGAGCAAAGGGGTTAATGAGGGACGGCTTCATTCCGAAATTTTGTCAAAACGTAATGCTGATCAGCGTGTAGCACATTTCATTTGGAGTATTGCGCAACGTTTTATGAATCGCGGTTATGCATATACAGAGTTTCGCCTAGGGGTGCTACATAGAGATGTAGCGGCTTTTTTAGGTTTAACGCCGGAAACGGTATCGCGAATTTTGGCGAAGTCTGCACAAGATGATCTTGTGCACTGGAAACGCAAAGAAGTTAAAATTGTCGATGTAGAAAGATTACGCGCATTGGCCGGGGAACGAAATGTTTCAGCAGAGGTTACAGACTGTCGCGTGAAGTCTGGTTAAAGAAATACGGATTGAAGTTGACTCTGATCAATTTTATTAAAGTGTCGCTGTGATCTAATAACACTCGTGATGGATGCCGAGTAATCGGTTCCTCTAATGTAGCCCGCTTAACCCGACCCCCGCGTCGGGTTTTTTTATTTCGGCACTTGACCAGTCTAAAACTAACATTGCCCACGTCCCAATCTCGCTTGCATGCTAATAAATCGAATTTATTGCTCTTTTTTTGTTATAATCAAAAATAAGGTCGATTTTAAATTGGTATAAGAAAGGGAGAACTTGTCATGTTTGTTGAAAAGTTAAAGCAGATTTTTATTTTAGGTGTTTTAGGCTTATTTTTAGTGGGTTGTAGTTCTACGCCTACTGAAGAAGGTTCGGATGTAACTACAACCGAGCAAACCAGCCAAACGGGAACAGGTGCAGCGGATTCAGCAGCAGTAGCGGGTTCAGCAATAGCTGATCAAGCGTCTGATATGTTGGCTGCATTAGCAGGTAAACGCGTGCATTTTGATTTCGATCGTTCAGAAGTAAAAGCTGATTTTTATGAAGTGATTAAAATGCATGCTGATTATTTAGCAGCTAACCAAAATGCAAAAGTAATTGTTGAAGGTCATTGTGATGAGCGTGGTTCACGTGAATACAACTTGGCGTTGGGTGAGCGTCGCGCAAATGCTGTTAAGAACGCATTAATTGCACAAGGTGTACAAGCTAACCGCATCAATGTAAACACTTTTGGTGAAGATCGTCCATTAGTGAATGCAAGCAACAATGAAGCTTGGGCACAAAACCGTCGCGCTGAATTTATTTATTAATTTAAATTAAGCGCTTCATTAAAAGCCCTCCTTGCTATATGCGGGAGGGCTTTTTTGTTTCTGTTATTGCAAAATGATCATGGGGATTTGTAAGTGTCGACTGAAGTAATGGTTAACTATTTAAAAGATTATCAAACACCGGCCTTTGTTATTAACCGGGTTGATTTGACGTTTGAGCTATCAGCTAACGCAACACGTGTGACTAATCACATGCAAATACATCGTGTTGAGGGTTTAGATACGGTGCTGAAGTTAAATGGCGAGCAATTAACGTTGGTTGAGTTATGGTTAAACGGCAATTTGTTGACACCGTCTGATTATGATGTAGATGATTTATGGCTGACAGTTCATTCTGCTTCAAGCTTGGTCGATTTTGATTTAATTGTCGTGACCGAACTAAATCCGCAAGATAATACAACACTGGAAGGTCTTTACCGTTCAGGGGGGAATTATTGCACCCAATGTGAAGCAGAGGGGTTTCGTCGCATTACCTATTATTTAGATCGTCCCGATGTATTAAGCGTTTTCACTACCAAAATTATTGCCGATAAAACAGCCAATCCCGTGTTGATATCGAATGGTAATTTGATTGAAAGTGGTGATTTAACAGACGGTATGCATTACGCCGTTTGGTCTGATCCTTTTAAAAAACCCTGTTATCTATTTGCTTTAGTTGCCGGAAATTTAGAATATCTGGAAGATTTTTATTCTACTGCCGAAGGGCGTGAAGTGTGTTTACGGGTTTATACAGCCGCCCAGCACTTGGCAAAGTGTCGACATGCGATGGATTCATTAATTCATTCTATGCGTTGGGATGAAGAACGATTTGGCCGGAGTTATGATCTTGATATTTATATGATCGTTGCGGTTGATGATTTTAATATGGGAGCAATGGAAAATAAGGGGTTAAATATTTTTAACTCCAAGTATGTTCTTGCTGATCCACAAACTGCCACGGATTCAGACTATGAAGGGGTTGAGGCGGTCATTGCTCATGAGTACTTTCATAACTGGACAGGCAATCGTATTACCTGTCGTGATTGGTTTCAGTTAACTTTAAAAGAAGGATTGACCGTTTTTCGTGATCAAGAGTTTACCGCGGATCAATTATCGCCAGCGGTAAAACGGATTGAAGATGTACGCCACCTACGCAGTCATCAATTTCCTGAAGATGCCGGTCCGATGTCACATCCAATTCAGCCGCAATCTTATATTGAAATGAATAATTTCTATACGATGACGGTATACGAAAAAGGTGCCGAGGTTGTACGACTTTATCAAACCCTATTAGGGCGTGCCGGTTTTCGCAAAGGGATGGATTTGTATTTTTCGCGTCATGATGGGCAAGCAGTCACAGTCGAAGATTTTCGTCAAGCGATGGCAGATGCCAATCAAGTAGATTTAACCCAGATGCATAGTTGGTATGTGCAGGCCGGCACACCGAGTGTGAAAGTACGCGGTGAATACAATGATCTGCAACATCGCTATAGTTTACATCTGAGTCAAACCCTACCAGGCCTGGTGGGCTTCGACCCTCTTATTATTCCGCTTAAAATGGGTTTATTGTCAGCCAATGGTCAAAGTTTGACGTTGCAACCGAGTGCTGAATGCGTTGAACACTTGCGTTTAGATGGTGATACGGCAGTACTCATTTTCAACCAAGTTGAACAAACTTTTGTTTTTGAGCAAGTAAAAGATAAACCTGTGCCATCATTATTGCGCGATTTTTCTGCACCGGTTAAGTTGGATTATGCCTACAGTACGACAGAGTTAGCGTTATTGGCGCAATATGATTCGGATAGTTTTAACCGATGGGAAGCCGTGCAGCGCTTAGCTTTAATTGATTTAATGCACAATGTAACGCGTTATGAACAAAACCAACCTTATCAGCTCGGTGATGTGTATGTGCAGGTGTTTGACAGGTTGTTGACTGAAATCCTATCAGGTGAGGCTGACGATTTGGCCTTGGCGGCTTATGCGTTAACCTTGCCCGATTTAACCTATCTGATTGAGCAATATGAAACGGTCAATATTGATGCGGTGGTGTCTAGTCATCGTCAAATGACAAAAGCGATAGCGGACAAATTTTATCAATCTTTATTGGATGCTTATCAAGCGCAGCCCAGGCAGTCGAGTTATGTTTATGCTAAACAACCGATAGCGCAGCGTTTATTAAAAAATCGTTGTTTGAATTATTTGGTTCGTTCAGAGCGTCCACAAGCGATACAGCTTGCTAAAGATCAATTTGAGTTACAAGCCAATATGACAGATGTGATGGCGGCATTGGAGGCGTTGATATATCTTGATAGTTCACAAACTGATGAGTGCTTAAATCAGTTTTATCAGCGTTGGCAGCATGAGCCGTTAGTGTTGGATAAATGGTTTTCGTTGCAAGCAGGTTCATCACGCACTACGGGATTAGATCGAGTGCAGTCACTTATTAATCAAGCAGACTTTTCATATAAAAATCCAAATAGGGTTCGTAGTGTTATTGGTGTGTTTGCACGAAACAATATCACGGCATTTCATCAGTTAAATGGAGAAGGCTATGCTTGGCTTGCGGAACAAATTTTGATTTTGGATAGGATTAATCCGCAAATTGCTTCAAGAATGGTTACGCCATTAACTCAGTGGCGCCGTTATGATATAACACGTCAGCAGTTGATGTTTGAACAACTAAAACATTTAGAAACACAGATCAAATCGAAAGATGTGTATGAACTGGTTTCAAAGTCTTTAGCATAAGGATTTAGGAGTTAATCGGTGAAGGTTAGGGGTCGTTTATATACAAGAGTGTGTGTCCTATTACTGCTCGTATCAGCCATGCAGTCTGTATCGGCAAGTGTTGCCGATAGCATACAAACACCTCTATCAAACCAACAGTCAGCGATTCGATTGATTGATTATGAAATATTGCTGCTGCGTACTGAAATCGCGCTACGCAATAGCGATCAAGCATCGTTTCGACAGTTTATGCAACAACTTCAGTCACAGTCGACACCCCCTCAATTTGTCGAGCGAGTCACGGCTCTGCAACAGCAATTAATATTGATGACTGAAAATACATCCGAATTGGCATTGGTACATTTTGATCAAGCCGCAAAAGCAGAAATAATTGTTATTTTACTCCCGTTGTCGGGCGATTATGCGCAAGCGGGTCAGGCATTACTAAAGCCCATACAACAGGCTTTAGTCAATAAAAAAACCTACGTTATAGATACAAGCCTTTATGATGACATGTTTGAATTATGGGGTTTGGTTAAACTTTTTCAACCTGAACTAATTGTTGGTCCTTTAGAGCGTCACAAGGCTGAAAGTTTTTTAGCCATTGCAGAACCTATCCCCACCTTTTTATTTACATCAGTAGAAACAGATGCGCCTCACTTGAGGTCATTGGCTTCACCGTCATTGGCCAATGCCGCTAAACTTGTTGATGCTTTCTCCGCGCTTGATTTAAAGCAAGTGGCTTGGATCACTGATCATTCGCGTCGAGCTGAGGAGGTTGTCGAATCAGTAGTCGATCAGTACGCCGTAGATAATCAGGATGTTTATACGCCAAAAGTTGAGAAATTAACGGGTGGTTTGGATAAAAGTTTGGCTAGATTGCTCGGGGTTGAACAATCTCAAGCACGCAAAAACTGGTTACAGCGTACGTTGGGACGAGATTTAGAATATGTTGCGCATGTGCGTGAGGATAAAAAAATGATTGCCGCTCTCATGTCTGCCCAATATGCCATGCAGTTAAAACCACTACTTGATTATTATGCTAGACCCTTACCGGTCATCTGGGTGCCGACCGAGGTACCGGATGCCAAAAACTTCAATGCTACCCTAGCTTTCTGGCAACAAACGTACGCACTGTTGCCGGCTCACTTTGTCCAAAAAATTGATGGGAAAACAAAAAAAAATACTGAAGAATTTGAAGTTGGCCTTTTTTATGCTTTAGCAGAAATAACGATAGAAATGCTTCGTCATGCAGATCGACCTTTGCCGTATGAGTTTCAATCGGCAATTGGTCGAGTAGAAGTTCAGGCTGATGGTAAATACTATATATTTCCAGAACTTTATGAACTAAATGAAGGGCATGTACGACTCATCCGCGCCGAACAAGTGATGCAAAAAATTCAATAAAAATTTTAGCAAACTGAATGTCGGCCGTTAACAAAACAATAATATCAAAGGAGTGGCGTCCGTGGCTCAGCCAGACAACACAATTGATCCCAATGATCTTGACAGCATAGATGCGCTGCTGGATGAAGCAGATTTCGAACCTGTAGCGGCAGACAAACCGGTTGTCGAAGATGACATAAACTTGCTTGAAGATACCAATTTTTCTGAACCGGTTATGAACAATAATCGTGAGCCGGAAGAAGATGATGAATTGGAGCGCATGTTAGATACTTCATTTGATCGAGCTCCCCCGGCAATTCGAACAGAGCCTTCATATGAGGAGCCGCCGCAGCGTGGGTTTGCAGATCAACGTGAAGATGCAGAATTTGACGATTTCTTAGCAAGACGCTCAGAAAATACAAAAAATGGTAATGGATTAACGGTGGCTGAAATGGATGCACTCAAGGGTATGATTATAGGGTTTGGTTCAACGTTGATAGTTTTAGCGTTGATTGCAATAGGTATAGCGACTTGGGGGGCGTTAGGTGCAAATAGTTCAGTTAGTCCAGATACCGGATTACTGGAAGAAATTCGCGGTGAAGCTGAAATCAGCCGTGTTACATCAAAATCGAATGAAACAGTTTTACGTGATTTAGGTCGTAAGTTAGATGCACTTAGTTTTCAACTTGAACAGGTTAATGGTGATTTGGCTGCTTTAGGCAACGGTAAGATGCCAGTATCGGTTTCGACAACAGATACAGTAGCAAATGGATCAACGGGGGTTACACCTTCAACAAATGGTGCTGGAACACCGGTAGCTGCACCTGTTGCTACGGTTGTAGTACCGGCGGCGGCCGTAACAACTCCTACGCCTACTGTTGCAACTGAAACGGTAGTAGCCGTTAAAGATAGTGGACGCTTGGAAGAAAAAATTGATGCGGTGAGTCGCAGTCTTGCGGTGGCACAGCGTCGCGTAGTGGAAATTAATAACCGAGTGAAAAGCTTGCAAGAACAATATGGTTCTATTGTAAAAACTGTAAAAACGGTAGAAAAAAACATCCTAGAGCAGGAGTTAAAAACCAAGGTAGATGATGTTGAAGCAAAAGCTGTTGTAGAAGAAAAAGCTAAACAGCCGACATCAACTGTACCTGATGCTTATCGTTATCAAGCTCCGGATGGCATGTTTTATGATGCAGGTAATCGAAATACCTTTCCATAATGAGTTGGATAAAAATGATTAATACTTTAAGAGCAACGGCGTTAATAACATCTGCCATCTTGGCGAGTGGCTGCAGCAGTTTAAGTGCACCACAAGCGGTTGCCGTTGCCGGCGTGGGATGTTGGTTAGCCGAATGCAGTGTGTTATACCCTGCGAATGTTGCTGTACCGAGTTATTATAATCATCAAGTTAGTTTAAACGAGCGTTACCAAGCGGGGAAAGTCTATTCAATGGACGATCTTCGGTGTATGAATAACAGTGCGTACTGTCCAAAGCTTGAGAATACCACTCAAATTCGTCAGCGGCATTATTCAAAACCCTATTTATTAAGTGAGTGAATGGAGTAAGTCATGAAAAAGCAGATGTTAATCGGTATCGGTTTGGCCAGTACCTTCGTTTTAGTTGGGTGTGAAACCCCACAGCCACAACCTCAAGAAGTAGTGAGTTATTCAAGCACTACCTATCAGAATGGAACGCAAAAAGTTGATTATGCTGTGCGTCCGGGTGATATGGCGAAGCCGGCTGTTGCTGAAGTTCAGCCTCAACCTCAACCACGTTATTTATTAGAACCTCAGCAACCAGCGCCGGTTCAAACGCCAGCACCAGCAGCAGAAGTTCAGCAAGTTGCTGTTGCACCTGCTCCAGCGCCGGCTGCCGCTCCTGCACCAGTAGCAACACCTGCACCTGTTCCAGCTCCTGTTGCTGTACAAGAAAATACTCAAATGCAAGTTCAGCAAGCCGCACCGGTACAGCAAGTGGTTGTGCAGAAACAGCGCCCACGTCAAGAACGTATCAAAATTACTGGAGTGGGTTACGGTGCGGAAAGTGTGTATGAAGGCTTTACTGTCGGTCAAAAACGCTTGATGGCGATTCGTGCTTCTAAGTTAGATGCATACCGTGCGTTAGCTGAGCAGTTATATGGTATTAAAATTGACAGTAACACGTCAGTTTCAACGATGACGGCTCAAAGTGATAGTTTCCGTGCACGTGTAAATGCGGTTGTTAAGGGGGCACGTATTGTAAGTATTACGCCAATGTCGGATAATAACTACGAAACTGTATTAGAAGTGTTTGTTGATCGTAGCTTCTTTGAGGACGTGTTTGTTTATACTGGCAACCAGCATGATCGCGTGTTAGAGCCAATTGAAACGTGTACTCTAGGATTCAACTGCTACGAAGCAGCAAGCTATCGTTAGATTAAATCGTTAGGAGTCTTCTTGCCATGATGATGAAAGGCTTAACCGTAAGTATTATGCTTGGCGCATTTGCATGGCAAACTGTGCAGGCTTCGAGTATTTCAACACGTGTTCGCGTTTTGGAAACGAAAGTGACTCAATTTGAGCGCCAGGCTAATCAAGAACGGGTTTTACAGAAGACTCAAGTGGAGCAAATTCAAAAAAATGCTACTGCCATTGACGCTTTAACGGTTCGGCTTGATACCGTACAGAAAGAAATGGAAACGAATGGTTCAAATAAAGCCGGCAAAAATGGCGCGCATTATTTAACGGATAGCCGTTTTACTGATTCGCGTTATTCATTTCCATAAAGAGTTATCTGCACATTGATCAATAAAAAAGCCAGCATTTGCTGGCTTTTTTAGTTTAAACAGACGCCTGTTTTTTTAAGCATCAATAAATTCCGCAAGCTGCTTATGCACGTTTTTAAGTTCTAATGGCTTAATATTCGGTAAACCCTGTTTAAAGCTAACAAAATGTTCACCTTGCACCAATGGACGTAAATAATCGAGTGCCTCGGCGGTAATGCCCATGCCATCCTCACGAATAAACTCATCGGGAACGCCTTTCTCTAGATCGGCAACCGCTTGTAGTGCGACGGTTTTAAATCGCCAAATAAAGGGTGTATCGTCGGTTTTTTCGATCACTGGCAAAACCCCGTGCTCACCGCGTAATGCGGCTTCAACCGCCGAAGATCCTGCTTGATAACCCATTTGCCAATCGGTTAACGACACCATGTGACTAGCCGAACGTTGTAAATAGTCCGGGTTTGCACTGTGGGTTTTGATATTTAAACTGTCCGCGACCAAGTGTGCTAGTTTTTCACTGACGCCACCGAGTTGAGTAAAGGTATGACCGTTAGCATGTTCTTCGCCTTCAATAGAGATAAACTGGCCATTTTCAGTGCGAATACCTTCCGAAACCGAGCATACACAGTAACCGTGTAAATCAATTAAACGTTTAACTTCGTTTAAAAATGCTTCGCGTCTAAACGGGCGCTCAGCCGGCAAAATAATAATCGGCACATCCGGCATGGCATCTTGCACCAGGCCTGGTGCTAAGGATAACCACCCAACATTACGCCCCATGGTTTCCATAACGAAAAACTTAGTGGAGGTTTGATGCATGGAAAGGATATCTAAGGTCGCTTCAAAAAAGCTGGTAGCCAAATATTTAGCAGCACTGCCAAAACCCGGGCTGCAATGGGATAAAGCCAAATCATTATCAATGGTCTTTGCAACACCGATGCAGGTGACCGGATGTCCATGACGGCTACAATAGTCGGCAACCTTTTGAGCCGTCAGCATTGAGCCGTTACCACCATTATAAAAAAAGTAACCGATATCATAGGCGGTAAAAACATCCAGTACCCGCTGGTATTGATCAGCGCGTTGTTGTTCGTCACCTAAGTCAAAACGACAGGCTTTAAATGCGGCGCCCGGTAAATATTTTAGATATTCAATATCGGCTTGCGACATATCGGTTAAATCAACTAATGCTTCTTCAAGCACGCCTTTAATGCCGTTAATGGCGGCGTAAATTTTGCCGAACTGCCCCGGATGCTGACGCACGCTTTCAATCACGCCTGCCGCACTGGCATTAATTACCGCAGATACACCGCCGGCTTGAGCATAGAGGACATTTTTCGCTTGTTGCGTCATAGACAATCCTTAGGAGGAAAAATAATGGCCTATTATAAAATAAATAGGTTACCGAAAATGTGACCAAACTAAGACGTAAGCACCAGTTTGCCGTCGATAATTTTTAACGGTGCGTTTTTACTAAATAAATCTTGTAGCTCACGCCCAATCAGTATCCAACGCCAGCCATGTTGAATCGGGCTGGCTTGCCGGCGTAATAAGGCTAAAACATCACGTCGTTGAATTAAGTTTGCCAAGTTTAACTGATTATTCAGTGCAACTTGATGAGCGTACGCCAGAGCCAAATTAAGAACAATATCTTCCTGAGTGGAGGCGGGTAGGGTTTTAGCGGGTTTTTCCGGCCAGCTGTCCGGTTGCTGGAATGCGATATCAAGTTGCTCAATCAAAGCATCACCGTATTGGCGAACCTGACCGGCATTGATTTCACTGATTTTATACAGCCCCTCCAAGGCGCGCGCCGGACGTTTCGCCAGTGCAATCATTGCCTCATCACTGATGACCCATTTGCGAGGTTGATTCGTTTCAATCGCGGTACGTTCCCGCCAGGCGCACAGTTGTTTGACAATGCCAAGTTGTTTAGGACTCAGATGCTGTGTGCCTTTGAGTTTTAACCAGGCCTGGTCGGGATCAATGCGGTAAAGTGCGGCATCAAGCAGTTGCGAAAAATCCCATTCTAGCGCTTGTTTCTGTTCGTCAGTGAGCTGCGTCTGCAGTTTTTGATAGAGCGGTACCAGGTAACGCACATCATCCAGCGCATAAGCGATTTGTCTATCGCTAAGCGGGCGTTGATGCCAATTAGTGCGGGTTTGGTCTTTATCAATTTGCACATTCAGTTCAGCTTCAATCACACGTGCGAAGCCGGCCATATCGCCATGACCTAAAAACACGCAAGCAATTTGAGTGTCGAAAATGGCTTGCGGCATCAGGCCGCCGACTTGAAATAAGACTTCAATATCTTGGCGTGCCGAGTGGAATACTTTGCATACTTGCTTGTCGGCTAACAATGCCCATAAAGGCGACATGTCTTCAATTGTCAGGGGATCAATAATCGCCAGCTCACCTTGTTGGCTGCAAACTTGTACCAAACTTAGCAGTGGATAATAGGTGTCTTGACGGACAAACTCGGTGTCAATCGCCAACCAGGCCTGGTGATGTAAAGGGCGACAAAAGTCGGCTAATTGTAGGGATGTGGTAATGTGGTGATAATTCATCGCGCAAGTGTAGCTTTAGCCTTTCAAACGAGCAAGTGGAATTTATGTCACCTAGCCAGCTGGAAAACAAAAACCCCGCCGAAGCGGGGGTTCTGAGGAGTAGAACTCGGAGTTCGTGGATAAATCGTTATTACACCGAAACCACGGTTAACAAACTCAGTAACCAAATTAAGGCTACCGAACCAAAGGTGAGGATAATGCCCCAAATAATCGCTTTAATTCCGGTCATGTTAATTTCCTTTGCCTAACGCAGCATAATAATCCGCCAAGGCTTCAATTTCGCTATCAGTTAACTGATAGGTAAATTGTGCCATGCCTTGATTAATATCATTGGTGCGTTTTTTGTTTTTATACGCCTGCATGGTGCGCACAAAATAATCACGCGTTTGCCCAGCTAACGCCGGCGTAATGCCGCGACCTTCGCCATGCGCGCCGTGACAAGACGCACAAGGCACAATCATACGACTCACATCACCTTTGCGAACTATACGATCAATAGCGGTATCCACCTTATAGTCAGTCGATTTTGCAGGCAAAGTTTGTTGGGCATAATACACCGCTAAATCCGCCATATCTTGTTTAGACATAGGTTGCGTCGCTGCATGCATTAAAATCGCTTTACCGTCACCTTCATGACGCAAACCTGATTGATAATCCAGTAGGGTTTTATAGGTGTATTCGGCGGTTTGTGCAGCTAAGCTGGGCGCATTGCGTGATGGCGCAACGCCATTTACGCCGTGGCAAGAAAGGCA
>DIJW01000226.1 GCA_002421475.1 Thiomicrospira sp. UBA5634
GCCGGGGTTTATCAGGGTAAATATTTTGTGTTGATGGGGCATTTATCCCCAATCGACGGCATTGGTCCGGAACAGCTCGGGTTGGATAAACTGCAGCAAAGGCTGCAGCAAGGTGATTTGCAAGAGTTAATTTTGGCCACCAATCCAACGGTAGAGGGGGAGGCGACGGCGCACTTTATTCAACAGATGGCGCGTCAAGCGGGCATTGCCGTCAGTCGGTTAGCACAAGGTTTGCCGATGGGCGGCGAGTTGGAATATACCGATAGCGCCACCTTATCGCAGGCGTTTAGCGCACGGCGGGTGGTGTAAGCCATCGGTTTTCTGATGGTGAGTAGGTCGGACTTCAGTCCGACAATCTTTGTGCGCTGAGTTGGTTTGTCGGACTAAAGTCCGACCTACTGTTTCAATTAAATTTACACGCTGAATTTTGCTACAGCTTGCCACGGCCTATGGCCTCGCAATGACGTGGGGCTTAATGCCGGTGTTTTGAACGTCCAAATAAAAAAGCCCGATTGATTTCGGGCTTTTTTATTCGTAGCGATTTGGTTATTTCACCATTAAATATTCAAGCAAGGCTTTTTGTGAGTGTAAGCGGTTTTCCGCTTCATCCCACACCACACTTTGTTTGCCGTCGATCACTTCGGCCATCACTTCTTCACCACGGTGCGCCGGTAAACAATGCATAAATACCGCATCTTTATCTGCTTGATCCATAATGTCTTTAGTGACACGATAGTGCGATAACGCTTGTTTGCGTAAACGTTGTTCGTCTTCTTGTCCCATGCTTGCCCACACATCGGTCACAATTAAATCCGCACCTTGCGCCGCATCCATCGGGTCACGCACAATTTCAACGCGGTCTTTGGCCATCGCCATTAAATCATCACGCGGTTCAAAACCTTTTGGGCATGAAATGCGTAATTTGAAATCATACAATTGCGCCGCATTAATATACGACTGACACATATTGTTTCCGTCACCCACCCATACCACGGTTTTACCTTGAATAGAACCGCGGTGTTCGTAGTAGGTTTGCATGTCGGCGAGTAACTGACAAGGATGGAAATCATCCGTTAACGCGTTAATAATCGGCACGGTCGAATATTCCGCCATGGTTTCGACAATGCTGTGTTCAAACGTGCGCACCATAATGCCATCGACCATGCTGGAGATAACGCGCGCGCTGTCTTCAATCGGTTCGCCACGACCCAGCTGCGTGTCACGCGGCGATAAAAACAAGGCGTGGCCGCCTAACTGCGTCATACCGACTTCAAACGAAATGCGGGTGCGAGTTGAGGCTTTTTCGAAAATCATAGCCAAGGTTTTATTTTGCAACGGCTGGTAAATCTCACCCGCTTTTTGCATGTTTTTGAGCTCAATCCCGCGCCGCAGTAAATACTGCAATTCTTGCGGTGTCATGCTTTTGAGGGTTAGAAAGTGTTTAGTTGTCATGGGATTATGGGTTTGTTAAAAATTCAGTTACCAACTGCGTCACACCATCGACCAGTTGTTGGGTTTGTGCCTGAGACATTACAAAAGGCGGTAATAAACGGATGGTGTCACCACGTGTAACGTTAATCAATAGGCCTTTTGCCAGCGCCATTTTCACTAAATCAGCGCAAGGGCGATCCAGTTGAATGCCGATCATATAACCTTTACCGCGTACCTGCACCACACCGGCAATATTCGCCAAGGATTGCTTAAAGGTCTCAACCAAGGCCGCGCCTTGTTGTGCGACTTGGTCGATATAATTGTGTTGTTCAAGTGTATTAATCACTGCAACCCCGGCCCGCATCGCCAGCGGGTTGCCGCCAAACGTGGTGCCGTGGTTACCCGGGCCAAATACCGTTGCCGCTTCACCGCGTGCGATACATGCGCCAATCGGCACGCCGTTACCCAAGGCTTTCGCCAAGGTTACAACATCCGGCAAAATCGCATCGTGCTGATAAGCAAACCATTTGCCGGTACGACCGACGCCGGTTTGGATTTCGTCAATCATCAACAAAATATTGTGCTGATCACAGATTTCGCGCAGTGCTTTTAAGTAACCTGCTTTGGGCACATGTACGCCGCCTTCGCCTTGCACCGGCTCAACCAAAATCGCTACCACGTTCGGATTAGCGGCAATCGCGTTTTTTACCGCTTCTACATTGTCGTAAGGCACACGCACAAACCCTTGCACTAAAGGAGCAAATCCTTCCTGCACTTTAGTATTGCCGGTTGCCGAAAGCGTTGCCAAGGTACGGCCGTGGAAGCTGTTTTCCATCACAATAATCGCCGGATTTTCAATGCCGCGATTTGAGGCCGTTTTACGCGCTATTTTAATCGCCGCTTCGTTGGCTTCCGCGCCTGAATTACCAAAAAACACCTTGTCCATACCGGATAAACGGATTAAGTCGTTCGCGAGTTTTAGTTGATTTTCAACAATATAAAGGTTTGACGTATGGATGAGTTTTTTGCTTTGTTCACACAAGGCTTGAGCAATCGCCGGATGCGCGTGACCCAGGCTACAAACCGCAATGCCGCTAACTGCGTCCAGATAAGCACGACCCTGATCATCAAATAGAGTCGCACCTTCACCGTGGCTGAACATCACCGGTAGACGTGCATAGGTATTCATTAAAGTTTCGGACATCATGATCACCCAGGGTATGACGCGGCTTTGGCTGGCGCGTAAAATTAATATTGATTTATGGCTATTATCAAACAAAAAAGAGCAACCCGCGGATTGCTCTTTTGGAAAAACAAACGATAATTTTATCCGAATGGACAAGAAATTCAAGTCGATAGCGTGATTTAGATTCCGATAGCTTGTATAACAAAATCTATTATTCGTTATTACATTCATATAAAATAGCCGTTTCGTGTGTCGGTAGGAAGAAACCTAGCCGCACTTTCTCGAATTAATTACTTATCGAAGATTGATGGAGCCCTTGAATGCGAACTATGTCGGATCGTGATGGCCTGATTTGGATGGATGGTCAGATGGTGCCTTGGCGCGAAGCTAACACCCATGTTTTAACCCATACGTTACATTACGGCATGGGCGTGTTTGAAGGGGTGCGTGCGTATGATGCTAAGCAAGGCACGTCGATTTTTCGTTTAGAAGCTCACACGGACCGTTTGTTTAACTCGGCTAAAATCATGAATATGCCGATGCCGTTTGACAAAGCGACCTTAAACGAAGCGCAACGCGCAGCGGTACGTGAAAACGGTTTGAAATCAGCCTATATTCGTCCGATGGTGTATTACGGATCTGAAGGCATGGGGTTACGTGCAGATAATTTAAAAACCCACGTGATTATTGCCGCCTGGGAATGGGGCGCGTACATGGGTGAAGAAAACCTGACCAAAGGGATCAAGGTTGCGACATCATCTTATACTCGTCATCACCCGAACATTACCATGACCAAAGCGAAAGCCAACGGTGCGTACATGAACTCGATGTTAGCGTTGCAAGAAGCGATTGCGCACGGTTGCCATGAAGCGCTATTGCTCGACAATCATGGTTTTGTCGCGGAGGGCAGCGGCGAAAACTTCTTTATGATTAAAGACGGCATTATTTACACGCCGGATTTATCGTCTGCGTTAGACGGTATTACACGTAAATCGGTAATGCAGTTAGCGCGTGAATTGGGTTATCAAGTGATTGAAAAACGCATTACGCGTGACGAAGTGTATATTGCCGACGAAGCGTTCTTTACCGGTACCGCCGCCGAAGTCACGCCGATTCGTGAATTGGATAATCGTCCGATTGGTCAGGGTTCGCGCGGCCCGATTACCGAACGTTTACAGACCTTGTATTTTGATGTAGTTCATGGCCGTTCTGCGCCGCATTTGAACTGGTTAACACCTGTTAAATAACGCAGATTAAGGAGTGACAATGAATTCAAGTTCCACCAAAAATGCCCCTTGCACCCACACTCAAGTGGAAGTGACTTACGACGATTTACCCTTGTATTGTCCGATGCCAAATGAGCGTGCGTGGGATGCGCATCCACGCGTATTCTTGCCAATTGAGGAAACCGGCTTTGCCAAGTGTCCTTATTGCGGTACAGAATATGTGTTAAAGAATTGGAATCCAAACCGTAAGGGTCACTAAGTGAACTCTGCTTGTGAGCCGAGCACCAGGCCTGGTGATCGGCTCATTCCAC
>DIJW01000121.1 GCA_002421475.1 Thiomicrospira sp. UBA5634
GAGACCTAAAATCAACACTAAAAACAGCAGGCGAATATCGGCGCGCTCGGTGGCGGTTTCAAACCATTCCGGGTGATTCATAATCATGGTTTGCATCACCAACACCGCCGCAGCGATTAACAATACGCCCGGAATCGAGTTTAAGGTGGTGTAAAGATATTGAATGACATCATCCACCCAACCACGGAACAACCCGGCGCTAATGCCTAAAATCAGCGCCAACGGCAACATCACCAAGGTGGTGAGCACACCAATCAACACGCCGGTGCGCACGCTTTTAAAACTTTGATACAGCACATCCCCGCCGACTTTATCCGTGCCGAGCACATGGTAATAATGACCGACATAATACAGCCAAACCAACAGCATCAACGCCAACGCAAAGGTCAGATACGCGGTGCGCCAAGGTAAATCGGTTTGCCCTCGAACCACCAGGCCTGCTTGTTGCCGCCAGCTGATTCCTGCCACGCGCGAACGCCAGTAAATATGCAAACTTATCAGCAACTTACTTAACAACCAGCCGAGCAACAGCGCAAACAGGGATTTGAGTAAAATGTCTTGCTGATGCGCGTCGGCGGAGGTTAAATGCGAACCGGCATGTTTAAGCGCTAAATGCACCTGTTGCACCAGGCCTGCTTCGTCTTTAATAATTGAGGTGCTGTGTTCTTTGAGCGCAAACGGCGCGGAATACGTGCGTTCGGTTTGATTGCGGATTTCATTAAACACTAAATCTAATACACTGGTGGTTTGACCGGCATACTGCACGGCTTGCCCCGCTGTTTGATTGGGCAAAGCCAAGCGAAAATGCAGCGAATCAAGCAATGCAATTGATAAATAAAACAGCAAAACAATTGCCGAACTCATCGCAATTTTAGAGCGAAAAACCGCTAGCCATTGCGCTTTGACTTGTGGCGAACGTGAAATCGTCCAGCCCCAAGCGCCGNNCACCATTATGTCTGTCCAAAGCCATACCCACATCATGATAAACGCACCCTTGGATCAAACACCGTGTAGGAAATATCAGTCAGAATCAGCCCGACGATATACAGCACTGCGCCGAAAAACACCATCGCTTTCACGATGGCAAAATCCTGCGCGTTAATCGCGTCGATGGTGTAACTGCCGAGACCCGGAATACCGAAGAACGACTCCATAATCAAACTGCCCATAAACAGGCTTGGAATCACCACCACCACGCCGGTAAGAATCGGCAACATACCGTTGCGCAATACGTGTTTGAACAACACCTGCATTTCCGACAAGCCTTTGGCGCGAGCGGTGCGCACATAATCGCGGTTAATTTCTTCGAGGAAAATACTGCGATACCAGCGTGTGCCCGCACCCAATCCGGCGAACACGCCGATTAACACCGGCAAAATGACAAACTTCACGCCCTGCCACCCAGGTTCATAACCGGAAATCGGCACCCAATGCAGGATTTTGCTAAACAATACCTGACCGGCGATGATATAAAACAGCCCGGAAATCGACATAATCATCACAGCAATCACCATCGCGGCGGTATCGAGCGCGGTCGCGCGAAACAACACAATCAATAACGCCAGCGTAATGGTGGTAATCAGACCAATCGCAAAGGTCGGCAAGGCAATTTGTAAACTCGGCCACATGCGCTCGGCAATATCTGCGCCGATATCGCGCCCCGCATCAGATTTACCAAAATCAAATACAAACAATTTCAGCGATTGTTCAACAAACAAGGTATCGCTGAATTTCACCAGGCCTGGTGCTTCGACATTAAAAAACAGCGGTTTGTCATAACCGCGTTCGGCTTTCCAACTGGTAATCATTTCCGGTGTAGTTTGTTTCGCGCCTAACTGCGCGCGCGCCATGTCATCCGGGCTGTTGACCATAAAAAACAGCACAAAGGTGATCAGGTTCACCCCAATTAAAATCGGCACCGCATACAACAGGCGGCGCACTATATAAGCCATCATTCGGTTTGCGCTCCGGTAATAATGCGTTGTTGTTGACGTTGACGATAAGCACGCGCCGCCCAAATTGCCAAACCGATAAGCACCAGGCCTGCTAACCATAACGGCCACTTAATCGGCTGATTCCATTCGCCCTGTTTTAATACTCGTTGCTCGGCATCGACTGCCAGATATTTCAAGGTGTTATTCGCCAAACGGTTCGGCCACACGTTTTGATACCAACTGTGATACAAGGCTAACGAGCGCGGATGTAAACCCCAAATCCACGGCGCATCTTTACGCGCGATTTCAATCATACGCTGCAATTTTGCCATGCGTTCGGGGGTGTTTTCCATGGTACGGATTTGCTCAAATAACGCATCAAATTCGGGGTTGGCATAGTTAGCGGAGTTAATGCCCGCGCCATTGGTGGCGACTGAACCGTTTGCGCCATACAGTAAAAACAAGAAGTTTTCAGGATCAGGATAATCCGCATTCCAACCCCAGAAGAAAATCTGCGCATCGCCTTTACGCACCTTGTCTTGGAAACGATTGTAATCGGTCGAACGAATCACCAACTCAATGCCCAATTGCTCAAACTGTTTACGCATCCAGTCCATGCGAGTGCGATCATCCGGCCCGCTGGCGACCGCATCATAATAAAGCTGTAGTGGCCGACCTGTCGCCGGATTTAACCCGTTTGGATAACCGCCTTGTGTTAATAACTGTTTGGCATAATCGAGCGATTTACGTTGATATTCGCCGTCTAGCCAATCATGTACATAAGGGTTCACGCCCTGCTCGCCATCGACATGACCGAAGATGCCCGGCGGAATCGGCCCTTGCGCCGGCACGCCGCGACCGTTCTGGAAGATCGAAATGAACTCCTCCTGATCGAGCGCGATTGAAATCGCCTGGCGCAGTTTGCGCGCCCGTTCAGCGGTTTGCGGATCGCTGCCGCCGACCAGCGGATCGAGCCAGTTGAAACCCATGTAGAAAGTGGACGTCGCCA
>DIJW01000080.1 GCA_002421475.1 Thiomicrospira sp. UBA5634
ACCATAGACTACTAGTCCTAAAGTTATCTTCGTACGAAAATAGATTAAATCCGACACAGTGCCGGAAAAAGTGCAGCATTCTAAGCCAAACATCCGCCTGTGGGAAGATTTCTTTGTGTTTTTTCAACAAATAACACACTACATCCTGTGTTTAGCCTGAATAAAAGTCATTAAAACCTTGGTGGGCCACCTGCGCCAGGGAAGCCACCTGGACCGCGCATACCACCCAGTCCGCGCATCATATTCGCCAATGCACAGCTTTTCATTTTTTTCATCATCTTTTGCATTTGTTTGTGCTGCTTTAGCAGCCGATTCAAATCCTGAATTTGCGTGCCAGAACCTACACAAATACGTCGTTTGCGTGACCCATTTAATGCGTCAGGGTTTTGCCGCTCTTTTGGGGTCATAGAATTGATTATGGCTTCCATCCTGCGAAATTGGCTGTCATCAACTTTGGCAGCAGCACCGGGCGGCAACATCCCCATGCCGGGCATTTTGTCCAGAATACTAGCCATGCCGCCCATGTTTTTCATTTGCTGTAACTGTTCACGAAAATCTTCCAGATCAAATCCCTTACCTTTCTGGATTTTACCTGCCAGTTTTTCTGCCTTGGCTTTGTCTACTTTGCGCTCGGCGTCTTCAATAAGTGACAGCAGATCGCCCATACCCAAAATGCGTGATGCAATCCGGTCTGGATAAAACGGTTCAAGCGCGTCGGTCTTTTCACCCATACCAATAAATTTGATGGGCTTGCCGGTAATGTGACGAACAGACAATGCCGCACCACCACGCGCATCACCATCTGTTTTGGTTAGAATTACACCAGTTAACGGCAATGCATCGTTAAACGCTTTTGCAGTGTTGGCGGCATCTTGCCCTGTCATCGCATCGACCACAAACAAGGTTTCAACCGGCTTAATTGCCTGATGCAAGGCTTTAATTTCCTGCATCATGTCGTTATCGACATGCAAACGCCCAGCGGTGTCCACCAACAACACATCCATGAACTGCTTACGCGCTTCAGCACGCGCACGCTCTACAATATCAACCGGATCTTGTTCTATAGTTGACGGAAAAAACGTCACACCGATTTGTTGTGCCAGCGTTTCTAACTGCTTAATCGCCGCCGGACGATAAATATCCGCCGACACCACCATGACTTTTTTCTTATCGCGTTCCTTTAACCAACGCGCCAGCTTCCCGACCGAGGTGGTTTTACCCGCACCTTGTAAACCGGCCACCATCATAACTGCCGGCGGTTCAACATTAAACTTTAGCGGCTCAACCTGCTGCCCCATGACCTCCGTCAACTGTTCGCGCACAACTTTTATAAAAGCTTGCCCCGGATTAAGTGCCAACGACACTTCCTGACCAATCGCTCGCGCTTGCACCTTATCAATAAAACTTTTCACCACCGGCAGAGCAACATCGGCTTCCAGCAGCGCACGGCGCACATCTCGCAACGCCTCTTTAATATTGTCTTCGGTTAAACGACCTTGACCTCGCAGGGTTTTAAGCGTTTTCGCTAAGCGATCCGATAAGTTGTCAAACATACAGCCTCCACTGGTTATACCCGGGTCAACACCGAATATAGTTGAATATCTTTAGTTGTGAGAAGATTGAAACAACTGAATGAACGAGCCTCTTACGATTGGAGCAGAGTTTCAGATTGTACAAACATCAAGACTCGCATAAAAATCGAAGCCTCTCCTCCCAAAAAAAGAGAATTCTTCTCATAAATTTAGAATTTCGCTATTATAGCGGATATGAATTTCATAAACACCTCAGTGACCAGGACATCCGATGATCAGTAGCCTCAGTGCAATTATGGCCAGTTTGCTTTATTTAATGAGCAGTTATTATTTATCGCGTTGTATTCGACACAAAGAAACCAGCGGGCTGTCATTACGCTTACCCATTATGGTGAGTGCCGCTTTTGCATTGGTTTTACATACCATCTCCCTAACCTTGACTCTGTTTACCGCAGAGTCAATGGTGTTTAGTTTTGGCAATGGTTTATCGTTAATTGGCTGGATTGGGGTATTTTCTCTATTAATTATCAGTTTTAACAAACCAACTGAAATGCTCGGCATATTTATTTTTCCATTAGCCGCTACCACAACTTTGTTACCGCAATTCCTTGGTTCACTACACCCGATTGACTACACACTGGGTTTTCATGTCATCATTTCAATTTTCGCTTATAGCGTACTGGGACTCGCAACGGCTCAAGCTATTTTATTTTCAGTGCAAGAAAAACGTTTCCAGCAACGCCAACTGACCAACCTAATTCGAGCCCTACCGCCACTACAATTGATGGAAAAAACCCTCATTCAACTTGTAATGATCGGCTTTATTATTTTGACCTTGGCTTTATTAAGCGGTAGTTATTTTATTGATAACTTTTTTGATCAAAAACTGGCACACAAAACCTTTTTCTCGCTACTCGCGTGGTTAACCTATGCATTGTTTTTATGGGGGCACTTTCAATTTGGCTGGCGCGGGCAAAAAGCCGCGCGCTACACCATTTGGGCATACAGTTTCCTCGCAATCAGCTATATCGGTACACAGGGCATTATCATCATAATGAACATCTAAAACCCGCCTTGTGCAGAAAGACATAAAATTGGCTATAATCGCAATCTTGATTCATAACCCAATGGTAATCTCTTGAACGACATACCTTTATCGCTACTATTTTTTATTCTGATTTTAATGATGGTTCTTTCTGCGCTTTTTTCCGGCTCAGAAACAGGGTTGATGTCACTCAATCGCTATCGCCTCAAGCACAAAGCTAACAGCGGACATCGTGGTGCCATAAAAGCACAACGCTTACTGGAAAAACCTGACCGCTTGCTAGGAGTGATTCTACTGGGTAATAATTTTGTCAATATCTTTGCCTCTTCTATTGCCACGATCATTGCCTTGCGTTTAATGGGTGAAGCCGGTATTGCCATAGCAGCCGGTTTATTAACCTTAGCCATTCTAATATTTTCTGAAGTCGCCCCCAAAACCTTAGCGGCTCTCTATCCGGAAAAAATTGCATTTCCGATGGCTTATGTTCTCGAGCCTTTATTAAAGGTTTTCAGCCCAATCGTATGGTTTGTAAACATGTTTGCAAATGGGTTTTTGCGCTTATTTGGGGTACACGTGAACCGAGCCCAACCAGACCACTCGTTAAGTCACGAAGAACTGCAAACTTTAATTGATGAATCAACCGGTCAACTCCCACAACAATATCGCGATATGTTAACCAGTATTCTGCGGCTAGAAAGTGTTAGCGTAGAAGACGTAATGATCCCTAAACAAGAAATTTATGGGATTGATGTGGATCAACCTTTCGATGAGTTTTTAAAAGACTTACAACGCTCACCCTACACACGCGTACCACTTTATCGCGGCACGCTGGATGACGATCTGGTTGGTATTCTTAATTTACGCCGTGCTTTGCCGATCCTGATGAAAGATGAAATATCCCTTAAAGATATTATTNNATTAAACTGACTCGACCAGCCTATTATGTGCCTGAAACAACGCCCCTCAACACTCAATTGGCCAACTTTAATAAAAACAAACGCCGCATGGCGTTGATTGTGGATGAATATGGCGAACTTCAGGGCATGCTAACCTTAGAAGACTTACTGGAAGAAATTGTCGGTAAATTATCAACCGATGCTCGAGCAAAATCTGCTGAAACCGTTGCCATTCATGCAGATGGCTCCATGACGGTTGATGCCGGTGAGTTTATTCGTGATCTAAATAAAGAATACTTCCTAGAGCTGCCGACAGATGGCCCCAAGACTTTGAATGGACTTATTCAGGAACACTTGGAAACACTACCAAATGTTGGCACATGCATCCGTATTGGTGAATACAGTTTAGAAGTGATGGAGGTTTCTCAAAACGCCATCGACACTGTCCGACTCGGTTTAATTAGTGCAAGCAAAAAACAGGCAAAAAAACATCGTGATTAAACATCCCTTTACCGACAACCAGGCCTGGTTAGCCCTCAAAAACGGCATTGTAACCATAGCTAAACAACAAGTATTAACCCGCTTTAATCAAGTTGGATTTGAGTTTAAAGCTGATGGCTCATTATTAACCGAAGCAGATACAGAGATGCAACGTCATACGCAAATATTTTTGCAGCAGCACTGGCCACAGTTTGCGCTTGTTGGGGAAGAATCGGACTTGGCACAACAACAAGCCGCGCTCGACAGCGTAAATGGCTGCTGGATTCTGGACCCGGTTGATGGCACCACCAACTTTGCTAACGGGATTCCTTTTTTCAGCGTTTCACTGGCTTTAATGATTGATAAAACGTTGGTAGCAGGCCTGGTATATGATCCCGCAAGAGATGAATTATTTGCCGCGCGCCTGGGAATGGGGGCTGAACTTAATCATCAACCATTACCTGCTTTAACCGATAGACCACCACTGAAACAATGCGTCGGCATTGTCGATTTTAAGCGTTTATCTGCCCCACTTGCCGGCGCATTAGCAAGCGCACCGCCCTACTCTTCTCAAAGAAGCTGGGGCTCAGTTGCATTAGATTGGTGCTGGATTGCTTTAGGGCGAGGTCAAGTGTATTTACATGGCAACCAAAGTCTTTGGGATTATGCTGCCGGCTGGCTGATTTTAAATGAAGCCGGAGGTGCAAGTTGTGACCTTAATGGTGAACGCGTTTTTATAAATAAAATCGGCAAAAGACCGGCTGTTGCAGCTATTAATAAACCGACACTTGAATTATGGAAAACATGGATTCAGCAACACAATCCCTCATAAAATACTCTTTTAATCTGATCAAGTTGGAGTTTATAAGCTTGCTATTGACTCCACTGCCAAAGCGCTCGCTTTAATGCATGAATATCAATGGGTTTGCTTAAATAATCATTCATTCCCGCTTCTAATACTCTTTCACGATCCCCTACCAACGCATTAGCTGTCAAAGCAACAATCGGTATGTTTGCTAAGTCACCCGACAGTTGACGTATACGGCGAGTAGCTTCCAAGCCGTCCATCTCGGGCATCTGCATATCCATTAACACCAAATCATAATGCTGTGTCGTATCTGTCAAAAAGTCGAGTACCTTCTGTCCATTAACGGCTATTGTGACCTGATGGTTAAGTTTGGTAAGAATCGCGCGGATCAGTAACTGATTGGGCGGATTATCTTCAGCAACCAAAATAGATAAAGGTCGTTGACTGTCAAAATTTTCATTGAGATTGGCATTTTGAATATCTTGCGCGGTAGCGGCTAAAGTCGGAATCTCAAACCAGAAGCAACTGCCTTCACCAAACTTGCTATCAACACCAATCTGACCTTGCATGACTTCTACCAGCTTTTTACTGATAGACAAACCTAAACCGGTTCCGCCATATTTACGTGTTGTAGACGCATCTACCTGACTAAACTCGGTAAATAATTTATTCAGCTTGTCTTCTGCTATGCCAATCCCGGTATCCACTACTTCAAAACGGGTATATCCAACACGATTTATCGTTGGATATACTCTTACCACCACTTCACCTTTCTCAGTGAATTTAACTGCATTACCGATCAAATTTAACAAAATTTGACGCAACCTTGACTCATCGCCCCAAACGTAATGAACTAGATTAGGAGCCAAATCAAATCGCAATCCAATCTGTTTAAGTTCGGCATTCATTTTCATGATTGCACCGACCGTATCCAGTTGCTCTTTTAAATTAAAAGCATGACTTTCCAACTCGACTTGACCGGCATCCAACTTATTAAAGTCTAAAATATCATTAATCAGATGTAATAAATGCTCGCCGGAACGCTTAATCATTTCAGCATGCTGCAACTGCTCATTGTTTAAGGGTGAATCAAGCAGCAAGGCCGAAGTACCGATAACCGAATTCAAAGGTGTTCTAATTTCATGACTCATGACTGAAAGGAATTCGGACTTCGCTTTGGCTGCAGCCTCTGCTTCACGGCGCGCAACACGCAATACCTCTTCCATTTCGCGCCGTTCTGTAATGTCCAACGAAAACCCTAGTATCCACACTTCAGGCGGCTGATCTGGGCGCAGCATAGGAATTGGACCCCGCCCGCTCATCAACCAACGTGTTCCGTTCGGTGTAGACAATTCCTCTTCAGTAATAATTAATTGACCCAGTGACTTTGCTTCCTGATCAATCGCAACATGTTGACGTGCCTGCTCAATCGAAAACACTTCAAAGTCTGTTCGTCCAATCGCTTTATTACGCATCACACCAGTTTGTTTTTCAGTTTGTTTACTAAAGAACCTGAAACAACCTTGTGCATCCTTAACATAAATGCTGATAGGCAGAGCATCAATTATCTGTTCAATAAGCGCTTCACGTTGACGGACTGTTTGTTCAATACGTTTGGTATCAGAAATATCACGTAACGACCCTACCAACCGCCGCGCCTTTTGGCTCGTTACATCCCAACTTGCCTGACCGGTAGCCTGCATCCAAACATAATTTTCACTGGAGGTTTTAAAGCGAAACGCCACATTAAAAGGCCAATGAGCCTCAATATGGGCAAACAAAGCATCCTCAAACCGTATTAGATCTTGCGGGTGTATACGCGCCATAAAACCCGCTTTGGTATGACCGAGTTCTGCGGGTGATACATCACATAATTGATACAACTTATCGTTATATCGCATCACATCGGCTTCAATATCCCAATCCAACATACCCAGACCGGCCGCTTCAACCACCGCACGATAAACATGTTCACTGTCGATTTCGGCATCGTTTGAATGCGAAACGGCCATCACAAAGTGGATCAACAAACCTTCATTATAATGAGCAAGCGTAAACTGATGCGGCTCTACTGAATCACGTAATTGATGAAGAAAACTGGTCGGATTGTTACGCTGAACAGCAGCCAATAATTGAAGTTTAAACTCTAAATCCGCGTTTAAATCGTAATGTCCCCACAAGGATTCAGCTGCAGGATTTTGCCACTCAATACGCCATTGCACATTGTCATCACGGACAACAAATGCCACGGCTAATGACGAATTAGTATATAAACTATTAAGCGCATTTAAAGCTGATTCACTGGGCATAACCACTGTCCATTAACATAATAAAGACATTCTAGCTGATTGCTTGATTCAGGGTAAGACACTTTCACAACCGATTTCATAGTGCATCTAAGGCTTGTGCCAGGTGGGTAACCCCAATTAACTCCATACCGGATACACCTTGTTTAGGAATATTAGCCAATGGAACAATCCCTCGTTTAAAACCATGTTTTGCCGCCTCCAAAATCCGTTCCTGGCCACTTGGAACAGGTCTTATTTCGCCCGATAATCCAACCTCACCAAAAACAATCAAATCTTGATCCAATGCCTGGTTACGCATGCTCGATAAAATCGCCACCAATAACGCCAAATCTGCACTGGTTTCAGAGACCTTGATGCCGCCTACAACGTTTACATACACATCTTGATCAGAAGCTTGGATGCCGCCATGACGGTGCATCACCGCTAACAACATCGCAATTCGATTTGAATCTAACCCTACACTGACGCGGCGCGGTGCGCCATAAGGTGACTCATCTACCAATGCCTGCACCTCAATCAGCAAAGGCCGTGAGCCTTCCCATATCACCATTACTACTGACCCAGGCGAAGGCTGTGCCGCACGTGATAAAAAAATGGCAGAAGGATTTTTTATCTGCTTTAAACCTAGCTCAGTCATTGCAAAAACACCCAATTCATTTACTGCACCAAAACGATTTTTAATCGCACGCAGTGTTCTAAACCGACTATCAGACTGGCCCTCTAAAAATAAAACGCTGTCTACGATATGCTCAAGCACCCTTGGCCCGGCAACCTCGCCTGATTTGGTGACATGACCAACCAGAAAAACGGCAATATTATTTTGTTTGGCAAATCGCGTTAAATATGCAGCTGATTCTCGCACCTGCGTCACCCCGCCGGCAGCCGTACCCAATTCACCCAATTGCATCGTTTGTATGGAGTCCACCACCATTACCTTTGGCGCTTCCTGCACTGCAAAGTTGATTATTTGCTCAACTTCCGTTTCGGCCAATAACCTTAAACTGTCTTCCGGCAATTGCATGCGTTTAGCACGCATTGCAACTTGCTGTAATGATTCTTCACCGGTGACATATAACACCGGCATTTGCTGGCTTAAACCACACATGACCTGCAATAAAATAGACGATTTACCAACACCTGGATCACCACCGACCAATACCACAGAACCAGGAACAATTCCGCCTCCCAACACTCGATCTAGCTCTGAAATTCCGGTAGAAAATCGAGGAACCTCCCCTAATTGAATATCTTTAACTGACAAAACCTGGTTTGAATGACTACCTGTATAGCCTTGACTTGTGCGGACAGAGGAGGAGGAGGACTTTGTTGTCGCTGATAACTTTAGCTCTTTGAGCGTATTCCATGCACCGCATTCTGCACACTGCCCCTGCCATTTGCTATGCTCACCACCACACTCTGTACACACATACGCTGACTTCGCTTTTGCCATCAACAACACTCCGCTTAATACATAATAAAAAGCCCGCTTATGCGGGCTTAAATATTAATGTTTTATATCACGCCAATATTCTTTCTTTAAAAGATACGTCAGAATCAGCAATAACAATAAAAACAATATAACTTTCCAACCCAAATCCCAACGTTTAACCTTATACGGTTCAGCAACATATTCAAGGAAATTGGCGATATCACGTGTTGTTTGATCATATTCCTCAGTCGTCGAATGGCGTTTTACCCCTTCCAACACGTTTGGCATTGAGGTTCCGGCTAACACATGGTTATTCCACTTACCTTCCTCTTCTTCGAAATAGCCGCGAATAAAGCTATACACATAATCTGTACCTTTTAAACGCGCCATTAGAGACAAGTCTGGTGCTTCGGTACCAAATACCTGCTGTGAAACACCCTCTTGGATACGTGTTATTACATCATCTACTGGTAAAGCCAAACCATAAGTCATCTTATCGATCACTTCTTCGTCTTGCCAACCCAAATCACGTGCAATACGAATATAACGCATGTATTTAGTTGAATGACAAGCCATACAGTAGTTAGCAAAATGCACTGCACCACGCTGCAATGACTCAACATCCCGCACATTGTTATTTGCGCTTTCTAACTGAAGATTAGGGCCGGCAGCAAATGCAAAACTCATCGGCAAAACCGTACCTGTAATCAACCAAATTAGACGTTTTGAAAAACTATTTAGCAACTTTGTCAGCATTAGGTAGTCCTCTCCGGTACAGGCTTGGTTCGTTCATTCACCGAAGTAAACGGCAAAATAATAAAGAACGCAAAATACAAGATGGTAAAAATTTGTGCCAATTTTGTATAAGTCGGCGTAGAAGGCAACGCACCCAACACACCCAACACGACAAAACTAATTAAAAACATGGTTAACAACAATTTATAGGAATAACCACGATAACGAATTGACTTCACTTTACAGCGATCCAACCAAGGCATCGCAAACAATACGGCGATTGAAGCTCCCATTGCCACAACACCGAAAAACTTATCCGGTACTGCGCGGAGAATCGCGTAGAAAGGCGTGAAATACCAAACAGGTGCAATATGATCAGGTGTTTTTAACGGATCAGCCGGCTCGAAATTTGGCGCTTCAATAAAATAACCGCCACCTTCCGGCAGATAAAACACCACCAAAGCAAACAAAATCATAAAGAACACTGCACCAAAGGAATCTTTAACCGTGTAGTACGGATGGAAAGCAATCCCGTCTAACGGCAAACCTTGCACATCTTTATATTTTTTGATTTCAATGCCATCTGGATTGTTAGAACCCACTTTATGCAATGCCACAATATGCATGAACACCAAGATAACCAATACCAATGGCAATGCAATAACATGCAATGCAAAGAAACGGTTTAGGGTTGCGTCAGAAATAATATAGTCACCGCGAATCCACAAAGCTAAGTCAGGCCCAACCAGCGGAATTGCACTAAATAACGAAATAATGACTTGCGCACCCCAATATGACATTTGACCCCATGGCAGCATATACCCCATAAAAGCTTCTGCCATTAAGACCACAAAAATCAACATACCGATTAGCCAAACTAATTCACGAGGCTGTTTGTATGACCCATATAACAAAGCTCGCGTCATGTGCAAATACACCACGATAAAAAACGCCGATGCTCCGGTAGTATGCATATAACGAATCAGCCAGCCCCACTCTACATCACGCATAATGTATTCAATCGAGTTAAAAGCTTCAGCTGCAGACGGTTTATAACTCATGGTTAACCAGATACCCGTAACGAACTGATTAACCAATACCAACAAGGCTAACGAACCAAAAAAATACCAGAAGTTAAAATTTTTCGGTGCATAGTATTGTGCAACATGTTCATTCCAAGTGCTGATGAGCGGATAACGGTCATCCAGCCACTTTAACAAGCCGCCGGCTGGGGCGCTTGAGTTTGTTGATTGTTCAGACATTAAGCTTGACCTCCCTCTTGGGTATCTTCACCGATTCGAATACGAGTTTCAGACAGGAAACGATGTGGCGGAATTTCTAAGTTTGTTGGCGCAGGAACCGAGCGGAATACACGCCCTGCCAAATCAAAACTTGAGCCATGGCACGGACAGAAAAAGCCACCTCGCCAATTTGCTGCCATATCGGGCGAATTCACCGCCGGACGATACAAAGGAGCACAGCCCAAATGAGTACAAATCCCCACCACCACTAAATATTCAGCATTAATGGCACGCATTGGGTTTTTACAGTAATCAGGCTGCAAGGAGTCGTTGGAAAGCGGATCACGCAAAAATTCATCCAACGCGGATAAGCGTTCCAGCATATCGGGTGTACGGCGAACAACCCAAACCGGTTTACCACGCCACGATAAGGTCATCATTTGGCCAGGCTGCATCGCGCTAATATCCGCATCAACCGGCGCACCGGCGGCTTTCGCTTTTTCACTTGGCTGCCATGAACCGACAAAAGGCACTGCAGCAAATGTAGCTCCAATTGCCCCTACAACACCCGTTGCACCCGCTAATACTTGACGGCGTTTCATGTTCACCGTTTCTATGGTTTTTACTTCAGACATAGTCATGACTTCCTCATGGCTCAAAAATTCGCTCTATTCTACAGAAGGCGCTAGCGAACTGGTATATATAAATCTTTATCCAATGATAAGGTAAATTTATAACAGACGTGTTGCGCATCAATTTTTTCTATCATTTAACGCAATAAAACACCCATTTTTACGTTTAATCCTAAACCGGATTAGGCACATCAACATACTGACAATCTAAATTTAACTGGGCTTCCAAGTGTAATGCCAAGGCCTTAACACCCCAAGTTTCAGTAGCATGATGTCCTGCTGCTAGGTAATGAATCCCGGATTCACGAGCGATATGAGTGGTTTGTTCTGACACCTCTCCACTTATATAAACATCGGCGTCCCAGTTTATCGCCTGATCAATGTATCCTTGTGCACCGCCACTACACCAGGCAATACGTTTTACCTGCTCCGGTCCACCCGGCAAATGCAATGGTTTGCGATCTAACGTGATTTCAACCTGCTGGACAAATTGATCTATCGGCATGGCTGTCGGTAACTCCCCTAAACGCACCAGGCCTGGTTGCGGAGTAATATCGTGCAACCGCCATAACTTGGCAAGTTGTGCATTATTTCCCAGTTCAGCATGACCATCCAGCGGCAAGTGATAAGACAATAAATTAATATCGTGATCCAACAACTTTTTAATTCGCTGATATTTGATACCGGTAAGGGTCAGTGGTTCACTTTTCCAGAAATAACCGTGATGAACAATAATCGCATCGGCGTTTAACTCAATTGCCGCATCAATAAGTGCCTGCGAAGCCGTCACACCAAAGACAATACGCTTAATCTGTTCACGACCTTGAACCTGCAAGCCATTCGGCACATAGTCTTGATACTGCGAAATCTGTAATAAATCATTAAGATAAGCAACCAATGTTTGACGTTGCATGTTTAACTCGCATTCGCTTGCAGATGCGACGCAAAACTCTTTAAAAAAGCCTGATTTTCATTTGGTGCGCCGATTGTAATTCGCAAACAATCCGCCAGCAAACCGCCTGCCGAAGAAAGATTTTTGATGAGAATGCCATCCGCTTTCAAGCCTTCAAAAATTCGCGTGGCCAGGCCTGGTGCAAGCCTAATGGTAATAAAATTAGCCTGTGACGGATAAACCTGCACTCCGACAAACTCAGCTAATTGAGCAGCAAGTGTTTCACGGTCGGCTTTAATTTGTGCCGCCTGCCCTGCCAACACATCTTCAAACTCTAATGCAAATGCCACACCCATCTGGGTCAACACATTAATGTTGTAAGGTAACCGCACTTTATCAAACTCACTCATCCAAGCCTGGTCTCCGACCATATAACCTAAACGAAACGCGGCCAAGCCCACTTTGGAAAAGGTACGCATTACAATCAAATTCGGATAACGTGCAATATCCGCCAAGAAACTGTCATCGGCAAACGCATTATAAGCCTCATCCACGACCACCAGGCCTGGTGCTTGTTTAATGATTTGCTCAACCTCTTCACGCGCAAACGCATTTCCGGTTGGATTGTTTGGATAGGCTAAAAACACCACCGCCGGCTGATGCTGTTGCATAGCTTGCAAAAATGCCGGTAAGTTAAGTGTGAAGTCCGCATTCAGCGGCACACCGACATAGTCTAAACCGACAAAACGTGCAATCATGTCATACATAACAAAGGTCGGCGCAGGTGCCATCACTTTCGCACCGGCATTCGCCATTGCCATAATAATTAACTGAATCAGTTCATCTGAACCATTACCAAACACAATTTGTTGATTGTCAGCCAAATCTAAGCGCTGCGTTAATAATTCACGCAACTTACTCGCCGATGGATCGGGATAACGATTAAAACACTGGCCGCGTAAACGCTCAACCCATGCCATTTGCATTTCCGGTGTCCAACCGTATGGATTTTCCATCGCATCGAGCTTAATCATATCCGCCGCAGGCTGGACATGATAAGCATGTAACGCGCGGATTTCCGGACGAATAAGACGCTCAACCCAACCTGTGATATTCATATCGAATGATCCAACCTTAAGACTATTTTAAACGGTAACGCGCGGATGCCGCATGCGCTTGTAAACCTTCACCGTCAGCTAAAATACCGGCAACCTGACCTAATGTATGCGCACCTTCTGCTGAACACATAATCAAGCTTGAACGTTTTTGGAAGTCATACACCCCTAACGGTGATGAAAAACGTGCCGTACGAGAAGTTGGCAATACATGGTTAGGACCAGCACAATAATCACCCAATGCTTCAGCCGTATAACGCCCCATAAAAATAGCACCGGCATGACGAATCTGCGGCAGCATCGCTTGCGGATTCTCCACCGATAATTCGAGATGTTCAGGGGCAATCATATTGATCATTTCAACGGCTTGCGCCATATCGTTGACCACAATAATTGCGCCGCGTTCTTCCAGCGCAGTACGAATAATTTTTTCGCGCGGCATGGTTGATAACAAACGATTCATGCTTTCAACTACCTTATCGGCAAACGCCGCATCCGGGGTAACCAAAATTGATTGTGCATCTTCATCATGTTCAGCTTGTGAGAACAAATCCACTGCAATCCAATCCGGATTCGTTTGACCATCACACACCACCAGAATTTCTGATGGACCGGCAATCATATCTATACCAACTGTACCAAACACCATACGTTTAGCAGTCGCTACATAAATATTACCCGGGCCTACAATCTTATCGACCTGCGGCACACTTTCAGTACCGTAAGCAAGAGCGGCTACCGCTTGTGCACCACCAATGCAGAACACGCGATCAACGCCACAAATTGCGGCCGCGGCCAATACCATTTCATTTACTTCGCCATCCGGTGTCGGCACTACCATAATTAACTCAGCAACTCCCGCCACTTTAGCCGGTACAGCATTCATGATCACCGAAGATGGATAAGCCGCTTTTCCGCCCGGAACATATAAACCAACTCGGTCTAAACAGCTAACCTGCTGACCCAACATGGTGCCATCTGCTTCGGTATAAGACCAAGATTCCATCTTTTGTCTTTCGTGATAAATACGAACACGTTCTGCCGCCAACTCCAATGCTTCTCGCTGGGCTTGCGGAATATTTTTTAATGCCTGATGTAAACGAGCCGGTGCAATTTCCAACTCAGCAGATGACTTTAACGTTAAACGATCAAACTTCGCGGTATAGTCCAGTAACGCTGCATCACCTTCGGTTTTCACACGATGCAATACTTCTTTAACAACGTTATTGACGCGTTCATCCGACACAGTTTCCCACGCTAACAGCGTGTTTAACTGCTCGTTAAACCCCGCTTCATTCGCATTTAAACGACGAATATTGATGGCTGCATTTGACATATTAGTTTCCTATTACCGTTTTAAACTGATCAACAATTTTTTGAATCTGCGCAAACTTGGTTTTATAAGCATGCTGATTCACAATTAAACGCGAACTGATGTCCGCAATATGTTCCAACGGCTTTAAACCATTAGCACGCAAAGTGTTACCTGTATCAACTAAATCAACAATACGGTCTGCTAGACCAATTAACGGTGCCAACTCCATCGAACCATACAGTTTAATTAAGTCAACCTGCTCACCCTTTTGCGCATAATACGCGCGTGCCGAATTAACATACTTGGTAGCAATTTTTAAGCGATGCCCATGAGGTTTTTCAACTTCCGGCCCGGCCACCATCAAACGGCATTTAGCAATTTGCAAATCGAGCAATTCATATAAATTATCAGAAGGCGCTTCCATCAAAACGTCCTTACCGGCTACACCGATATCTGCTGCTCCATACGCCACATAAGTCGGAGCATCGGTTGTGCGCACTACCAACAATCGCACATTCGGCATCGTAGTTTCTAAAATCAGTTTGCGACTTTTATCCGGATCATCCAATGGTTCTATACCGGCAGCAGCCAATAACGGCAAAGTATCTTGAAAAATACGACCTTTGGATAATGCAATCGTTAACATTTGTGACATTATCAAAACCTCAAGAAGTCAAACGTTGGATATCCGCACCCAAGCGGTGGAACTTTTCTTCAATCCGTTCATAACCACGATCAATGTGATAAATTTTATTCACTACCGTGGCACCTTTGGCTACCAACGCCGCCAAAATCAAACAAGCTGAAGCACGTAAATCGGTAGCAATAACTTCCGCACCATGCAATTGATCAACCCCTTGTGTTTTAGCGACATTGCCGTCTAGTTCAACATGAGCGCCCATTTTGATTAACTCAGCAACATGCATGTAACGATTTTCAAAAATCGTTTCTTTCACTGCAGCCTGACCATTTGCCAAACAATTCATCACCAAAAACTGCGCCTGCATATCGGTCGGAAATTTTGGATATGGATCAGTCACAATATTTACCGGCTTTAACGTTCTGCCACGCATGTCGAGCGTAATAGTGTTATCCGTTTCGCTGATTAATGCCCCCGCCTCGGCAAATTTTTCCAATACCGCACGTAAATGGTTTGGATTAGCATCAGTTACCGTAACACAACCTTGTGTCACCGCCGCTGCGGCAAGGTAAGTTCCCGCTTCGATTCGGTCAGGAATAATGCGGTAATTTACACCCTTCAAGCGTTCCACACCTACAACCGTAATCGTTGATGTACCGGCACCTTTAATATTGGCACCCATCGCAATCAAAAAGTTAGCCAAATCTTCCACTTCTGGCTCGCAAGCGGCATTACGCAAGACGGTTGTACCTTCTGCAAGCACAGCAGCCATCAAAAGATTTTCTGTTCCGGTAACCGTAACAGGATGCATATCAATCTCCGCACCTTGTAAACGTCCAGATTTGGCAACAATAAAGCCATCCTCAATACGGATATCCGCACCCATTTTAATCATGCCGTCAATATGAATATTGACGGGACGTGAACCAATTGCACAACCACCGGGTAACGCCACTTTTGCTTCACCAAAACGCGCCAATAATGGCCCCATCACTAAAATAGATGCTCGCATCGTTTTAACTAAGTCATAGGGTGCTTCTTTGAGATGGATATGACTGGAATCCAACGTGATATTCATACGTTCATCCATCATCACATCCGTACCCATCGTCGCTAACAGCTGAATGGTAGTGGTGACATCACGCAAATGCGGAACATTTGATAAAGTGACCGGCGTTTCAGCCAGTAAACAGCCCATCAAAATAGGTAGTGCCGCATTTTTTGAGCCCGAAATTTCGACCTCACCTGCCAACACAGCTTGGCCTTGTATGACTAATTTATCCATGCAATTTACTCAGGGAGGTTGGTTTTAATAGAGAGTGCGTGTAACTCACCGGATTCAAACTGTGCTTTAAAAACATCGTTAACCATACGGTGACGCTGCAAAGGTGATTTACCGACAAAAGCTGAACTGGTGACTTCGACACTGAAATTACAATCCGCCCCTGCCATTTTTACTTGTGAGCCCGGCAGGGCATCATGAATCATTTGTTGGATTTTTTCCGGAGACATAAAGCAATACCCAATTTTTTTTAGTGGCGTATTTTAACGCCTTTCACCAATAAAATCAGATTTATCATAGTCACCCCAACCAAAAACGCCAGCGTCACGAATAAACTGAGGTATACCGATACATCAGACTGTGAATAAAACCCATACCGGAAGCCGTCAACCATATAAAAAAACGGATTAAAGTGTGAGGCCACTTGCCAGAATGGAGGTAACGCATGAATGGAGTAAAACACCCCGCTTAAAAACGTCAAAGGAATAATAATAAAGTTCTGAAAAGCCGCCAAATGATCATACTTATCCGACAAAATCCCAGCAATTAAACCAATCCCACCCATCAAGGCTGCACTCAAAACCGCGAACAACAACACCCAGCCAACTGAATACCAGGTTAAATCAAAACCAATCCAACCAATCACAAGCACACCCAACCCGACCGCTAAACCTCGCAAAATAGCTGCACCAATAAACGCAATATACAGTTCTAACGGTGAAATTGGGCTAACCAATACAAAGGTTAAATTGCCATACATTTTGGATTGAATAATACTGGATGACGAATTAGAAAAGGCGTTCTGTAAAATAGCCATCATCACCAGGCCTGGTATTAAAAACTGGCTATAATTTAAACCATTAAATGTATCAATGCGCGTTTCTAAAACTTGACCAAAAATCAATAAAAACAACAAGGTAGATACAACAGGTGCAAATATGGTTTGAACAGCCACTGAATAAAAACGTCGAACTTCTTTGACAAAAAATGCCCAACAACCATACCAATTCATACGGTATCTCCGGTCAAATTTAAAAACACTTCTTCCAACGTCGCATCACGTGTACTTAAATCTTGAATATTTAACCCATCCGCCTGCAACCAACCGAGCATCGTTTCCATCGGCAAAGATTTTTCCATACGGAAAACAAATCCCTGTGCATCGCGCTCTGCCAAGCGCTGTTGTAACTCGGACGCCAGGTTAATCGTTTTTTTGCATTCATCTTCAGACAAAGTGATACGCAAATAACGATAAGGATGACGAGCCAATAACGCTTGCGTTTTTTCTAACGCCTTAACT
>DIJW01000202.1 GCA_002421475.1 Thiomicrospira sp. UBA5634
GCAAACAGGTTGATCAATACGGCTGCCAGGATCACATCACGATATAAGCGTCGATTTTCTTGAATTACGTTCCAGAACCAATGACGTTGCGGTGTTTTTTTGATTTGAGAGGCGCGTTGGTCAAACTGAAACTCAGGGCGGCAATAAATAATTAATCCGCTAAAACGAATGTTGAGTTCGTCAATAGTGAGGGTACAGATCGCATCGTTGAGCTCAGGGTAAATCACGCTAACTGTGTTTTGGGAGATATTTATCGCCGTAACAACGCAGGCCTGGTGGTTATCTAATATGGCGATTGCGGGCAATAATGCAGGGTTAATTTCAGTCAGGTTGCGTTTAGCTAATCGACTAGATAATCCGGCACGTTTTGCTGCTCTGCTAAAAACCGATGGTGTTAATTCACCATGCTCTAGAGGTAAGCCGCTAATAGCTGATTCACGAGATAGTTGTCTATCATGATAGCGACATAGAATCAGTAAGCAGTCTAACAGTTCACCGCCTTGCTGATCTGCAAGTTGATTATTCACAGGCTCAAGATGTCCTTAGGATTGAGTTGAAATAGTAAGCCAATCTTTAACTTAAAAGGTTTGTAAGATGGATATGTCGGTTTCATCATAATCAAAAAAGTTTTATTCCGGTGTTTGCGCAATGTCAATCGCAGGGCAGGCAAACTCTGGATTTACGTCGAGAGGCTCAGCGCCGATTTCTGCCAGTGTTGGTAAACCTGTGCGAGTTACATTTAACAGGCTTAAAAGCTGCCCCATTCCTGCGAGGGTATTAGCGATGGCAATTTGTTGGTCAAATTTTGCATTGGTATATGCACGACTAGATTGGAAAAATTCATTCTCTGCGTCAAGCATATCTAATAAGGTACGTTGTCCAATGTCGAATTGCGCTTTATAGGCCGTTCTTACCGTGTTAGAGGATAAACGGTGTTGATTTAATATGGGGAGTTTTTGTGCTAGGTTACGGCTCTCGTTATAGGCAATTTGTAATGATTGACGTATCTCAATACAAGACTTGTAACGTAAGTCATTGGCGATATTAATTTCTTCATGAGCACGTTTTAAATTAGATTGATCACGACCCCCATTATAGAAGTTGTAACTGAACTCCAGCCCGATCCGGCTGTCTTGACGGTTTTCAGGGTTACCGAGTTCATCATAATCACGCGCGCCATAACGTGCGGTTAAATTGAGTCGTGGATGATATTGTGAACGCTGTAATTGAATGGATGATTTTGCAGCTTGAATGTTGCGCAACGTAGCATGAAAGGCCGGATTACTTTGTAATGCAATGTCCATAACATCTTGAATAGTTGCGGGCAGAAGCGTCTCTTTTATTGTCGGTTGTGAAAATGTTTTTGGAGGAAGTTCGCCAACCAGTCTTAAATAACGTGCGTTGGCATCATGCAGGTTATTAAACTCCGTTAACAGGTTGGACTCTGCCAGCGCCAAACGCCCGTTTACTTGTTCAAAGTCGGCTCTTCTTGCAACCCCGGCTTTTGCGCTTTGCTCAATTTGAGCATAAACGCGTTTATGTCCATCAAAATTTTCGCGTGATAAGCGTACTAATTCTCGATGACGGATGACATTTTGAAATGCGGTAAAGGTAGCTAAGCTTGTTGTTTCTACCGCATGTAATAATTCAAAATAACTAACAAGATGAATGTGTTGGTAGCGTTGTACTTGGTGACGGGTGCTAAAGCCATTATAGAGAGCTTGAGAGAGTGTTAGGTTGACATTCGATCCATTAAATTCAGCATTCGGACCATAGTTCCGTGTTTCAAACCCATGGTCAGCATTCAGTTCAATGGTAGGTAGATAAGCGCCATTGGCAGAGCGGATATCATGAGAGCTGGCCAAAAACTCATGCCATTTAGTTTGTATGTCCGGGTCGTGTTCAATCGCTTTTTTCATCACTTCTGCAAGATTTAAAGCAGAACTTTGCGCTGAGGGTAAAAATAAAACACATAGCATGATGTGTAGAAACCACTGGCGGTGCTTTTGAGTAATCCATTGCATTTTGTTGGTTATCTTTTGTCTCTAATTTAGCGTTTATTTTGCTGTAGTTTGTAGGGTTTTTGATCTTTTTGAGCATTCTACTACGAATATTGTACTAGAGTACAATAGACAGTTAGGTCTCTTTTGGATAAAAATGGTTCAAAATAAACACAAAAGACTTATTTTTATCAATAAGTTAACTTTTCACTTAAACATTCTGTGAGGGATCTTATGGCAACCGTGATTGCGACAGTGCAAAGCATAAGTGGTCAGGCTTGGGCGCGTGATGAAAATGGTAATTTACGTGAATTGCAGGCAGGTGATGAGTTAGTCGTTGGCGAGACATTGATAACCGCTGAAGGTGCGGTTGTGTCATTAAAGTTTGCCAATAATGAAGAGATTCAGGTGGCGGGTGGACAGTCACTATTGATGACCTTAAACATGGCATCGGATGCCCTCGCTACGGAAGATGAAAATACCTTGTTAGATCCTGAAGTAGAAGCATTATTGGCCACACTTTCTGGTGAAGGAGATATTCTTGAATCACTTGACGCACCCGCTACGGGCAATACTGACGTTACAGGGGGTGGGGTAAGTTCGATTGTTCAGTTAATGCGTATTGCTGAGGCAGCGGATCCTATTACATTTGGAAAAATTTGGCAGTTGATGGCTCGTGGTGGAAGCATTGACTCATTAGATACAAGTTCAAATGAGCTTGATTATCAATCTCCAACGGTTGCAGGATTAAGTAGTGCGTTAGAGGCGATAGAGTCATTGAGTGATACTGATATTACTGTGCCTAATGTTGTTGATGAGCAAGATAAAGTTCAAGTTAATCCACCTGTTTCTGAAGCGGGTGACGTGTCTGCCGGCGGTAATGAGCAGCAGCCGGTAGTAGATGACAGCGGTGCATCAGATGAAGAAAACGAAG
>DIJW01000052.1 GCA_002421475.1 Thiomicrospira sp. UBA5634
CCGCCGACTTTAAGGTTTTTGCGAATAAACGCCATAATTAATTGGCGATTTTGTTCCGATACCCACGTCCACACACCATGCAAACAAATAAAGTCAAATTGCGGCAAATCATCACGTGCTAAAAACTCGGCAAACGATTCATCGGTGAATTCGGCTTGCACACCAGCCGCTTCAGCTAACGATTGCGCAAACGCGGCTTGTGAGGGCAAAAAGTCATTACCAAACCAAAGGGTTTCACTGGCGGCGGCGTGGATCGCGGCGCTGAGTCCTTGACCAAAACCCAATTCGCAAGCGGTGGATTGTTTTGGCGGTTCAATCCCGGCATTTAACAATGCCAATCGCATCCGTAAGGGGCTAAGTTCTTTGTAATAACCATAGGTATAACCTATGTCCGCGACATAACCGGCTGTCCAATCACTCATCGGTTTTCCTCATTTTGATGTGCCTGTGCCGAGCACCAGGCCTGGTGTTTGTTAGTTCAATAAGTTATTTAATTGTTGGCGATAACGTTGCGCCCGAGTGGGATCATTCGGCGCCAACATATTACACAAGGTGATCAACATTTCGCGTGCTGCGCCGTTTTGAAAATCCGGTTGCTGCTGTTGTAACGCCAGCAACTGTTTAGCCGCTTGATCATATTCGTATTGTGCAATCAGGCAAATGGCTAAATCAAAACGCATTTTTGCATTATCGGGATTGCTTTCTAAGCCCTCCGTAAGGGTTGCCAGGCCTGGTGTTTTCGCGGCAAGCTGCTTAAACGTGATTTGCCCGATCAGGGTTTTGCCGATTTCGGATTCTTTTTCACTGTTGGGTAATTGGTTAAAAATGGCGACCGCAGAATCGAGTTGATCCAAATCCAATAAAATTTGCACCATATCCATCGCCACGCGCGGATTGGTCGGGTCGATTTTGGCCGCTTGGCTAAGTAGTTCAATCGCTTTGGGCGTATCACCGCTCAGGTGATGTTCGCGTGCTTGCAGACGCATATCGTCGGATGGACGATACACACCAAAACGACGCAATAGCTGGGTGATTTCATCTTTGGTTAATTGGCCGACCTCGGTATGTTGAATATCGCCATTTACAAACACCAAGGTGCTTGGCACATTGTCGATGCGAAACGCTTTGGCTAAATCCGGCTGGGTATAAATATCGACTTTGGCGAACACAAACTGCTCGGCAAATTCTTGTGCCATCTCGCTCAAGCGTTGTTCCAAAATAATGCACGGCTCGGAGCTGACGCTCATAAACTCCACCACCACTGGCAGTCTATTGGAGTTATCCAATACCAAACTGTCGAAATTCGTTTCGGATACTTCAAAAATATAGGGTTGTTTAGCCATTTGGATTCATTCCGTTTTTAAGTTGGAGCCATTATAGCGGCGAAAGCTTTTCAATGGGTTTAGGAAGCCACTCGTTTGTTTTATGTGTCCAATAATACACCGTCAAGCCAATCCACTCACGCCAGCCGGCTTCAAGCGCTTTAAGGTGATCAAACAAATCAAAATCCACGCGGCGTAATGCAGCACTATTGCTGCGATAATCTACCGGATAGGGAATGGCTTCCATGCCGAACTGGCGCGCAATACCGACCGAACGCGGCATATGGAACGCCGAAGTAATCAGAATATAACGAGCACCAGGCCTGGTGATGGGCTGTAAGTTGCGAAAGTTTTCATAGGTATTGCGTGATTCCGATTCGAGGATTAGCCGCGTGGGATTTAATCCCATGTCGGCAAACAGGCGTGCGGCAATTTCGCCTTCTGATCCGGTGTTTTGTAATTGAATCGAACCACTGCCGCCGCTGAAAATAACCGGCGTATCCGGGTAAAGATCAGCAAGTTTTTTCGCCGCGATATAACGGTCGCCGCCGAGTCCTAATTCCGCTACATTCCAGCTTAATGAGCGTTTTAAGTCTTCGCCGCCGCCGAGCACAATAATGCCGTCGATCTGTTGCGGCAGTTCCGCAGGCACGCTAAAACGCTGTTCCAGCGGTTGAATCAACCAATCGCCGACCGGATATGCCAGCACCAGGCCTGCTACTAACGCATTCGGAATTAAAAGGGCTTTGGCCAAACCATAGGCCTTGAAAAGCACTAACAGCGAGCCTAATATAAAAGTTATAAGCAGTAAGTTTCCCGGACTTAAAAAAATCCACGCCAATTTAGACAAAACAAAAAATACGTTATCCATAATTCCTTTAACTTCAATAAACTAAAAATATTTATTTACTTATAACTTGAAAATAATTCGCTAAGTCCCATATATCCACCAATACTACTTGAGGTGATGCAACATGATGGACAAGTTTACGACACAATTTCAATCGGCTCTAGCGCAAGCGCAATCATTAGCCGTAACCAACGACAATCAGTTTATCGAACCCATGCATGTATTGGCGGCGTTATTGCCGGATCAAGGCCATTTGCTGCGCCTAGCCGGTGTGGATGTGAATGCGCTGAATCAAGCGGTGCAAGCCAAACTTAAAACCCTGCCGCAAGTATCGGGCGCGGGTGGTGATGTGCAAATCTCGCGTCAAACTGGCGCGATTTTGAATTTAATGGAAAAACAGGCGCAGAAAAATAAAGATGCCTATATTTCGAGCGAATTGTTTTTTCAAGCCGCGCTGGAATCAAAAGACCAGGTGGCCGATTTATTAAAGCAAGCGGGCGCGGCTGAATCCAAACTCGCGCAGGCGATTCAACAAGTACGAGGAGGGGAAAGCGTGCAAGACCAAAATGCCGAATCAACGCGCCAAGCGTTAGAGAAATACACCATTGATTTAACCGCACGCGCCGAATCGGGCAAACTCGACCCGGTAATTGGACGAGACGACGACATCCGCCG
>DIJW01000205.1 GCA_002421475.1 Thiomicrospira sp. UBA5634
TGTCAACAAATCGCGCCCAAGTTACGCGAAAAAGGTCTCATTTTTGTCGGTTTGGATGTGATTGGTGATTACATTACCGAAATCAACGTCACCAGTCCGACCTGCATTCGCGAACTCGATGCGCAGTTTGGCCTCAATATCGCCGGCACGTTAATGGATTGTTTGGAAGGAAAGCTGACGAGTGTTTAAATTCCACTGGCTCATTATCATGGGTTTTAGCGTTGTTTTGGCTGCCTGCTCTAAACCTGAACCCACGGTGACTCAACAAACGTTTTATGTGTTTGGCACTGAAGTCAGCATTTTGATTGTTGATGCATCGCCCGCACAAGCGCAAGCCGCCATTCAGGCGATTGAGCAGAGATTCCAACGTTTTCATACCGAATGGCACGCTTGGGAAAAAGGCGGCATTGTTAGCCGAATTAATCAAGCCATCAGCCAAGGTGAGAGCATTGAAGTCGCCGATTCAGTTAAAAAATTTATCGAAAAAACGCAACGACTCAGCGCACAAACCGATTACTTATTTGATCCGGCAATTGGTCAACTTATTAAGATGTGGGGATTCCACGGCGAGCACTGGCAAGGTCCGCCGCCATCTGAAACTCAACGCCAGGCCTGGTTACGGTCTCGACCATCCATTAAAGATCTGTACTTTGAAGATCATCAGCTCTTCAGTCGCAATCCCGATGTGCAATTGGATTTTGGCGGCAATGCCAAAGGCTTAGCACTTGATATCGCGGTTGAAACATTACACCAAGCCGGTATTCAAAACGCGATGCTTAATATTGGCGGTGACATTAAAGTAATCGGGCACAAACCTGAGCACCAGGCCTGGTCTATCGGCATCCAAAACCCGAAAAATCCATCACAAGCGCTCGCCAAAATTCACGCGCAAAACGGTGATAGCATTTTTACTTCCGGCACATATCAGCGTTATTACACTTGGCAAGATCAGCAATTTAGCCACATTATTAACCCCAACACCGCTTGGCCGGCAGATAGCTTTGCGTCTGTGACAGTGATTCATTCAGATGCGACCACCGCCGACACCGCCGCCACCGCATTGCTGATTGCCGGCCCGCAACACTGGCAACGCATTGCACACCAACTTGGCATAAATGCAGTGTTTTTAGTGCAGCGCAATGGTCAAATTGAAATGACCGATGCCATGCGCCAACGTATACAAATGCTCCCGCACTAAACGCCAATTTTTTCTGTTAATCAGGCTATAATTTCATTTATGAAAAATCCCCACTCACTGCAACATCAATTTTTAATTGCCATGCCGAACTTGGATGAGACATGGTTTGCCAAAACCGTGATCTATGTGATTGAAGATAATGACAAAGCAACGACCGGGTTGGTGATTAACAAAATGCATTCACTGAATGTGACGCAAATATTAGAACACTTTCATATTCATGCAGATAGCCAACGTCCCGAACTGCAAGCCCCAATCTTAATGGGGGGACCGGTAGACATGGAACGCGGTTTTATTCTGCACCAACCGGCCGGCGAATGGCAAAATACCGTGGCACTGGCTGATCAACTCAACCTCACGGTGTCAGAAGATTTTTTGCAAGCTATTGCACATGGCGAAGCTCCCCAAGATTATTTGATCTGTTTAGGTTTATCCACTTGGGGCAAAGGACAATTAGCCGGCGAAATTCAGCGCAATAGTTGGTTAACAGCTCCTTACAATGCCAGTCTATTATTTGATACCGAAGTCGAATCGCGCTGGAAAGTCGCACTCGGCATGTTAGGCGTATCGCCTGAGTTTTTAAGTGCTGAGGCTGGCCATGCTTGAAGGTTTAGTCATGGGTTTTGATTTCGGCTTAAAACGGATTGGTATTGCAATCGGCCAAACCATCACCCGCACCGCTACCCCTGAAACCGTGGTTAATAGCCGCGACGGTGTACCTGATTGGGAACATATCAGCCGTTTAATTGAACATTGGAAACCGCAAGGCTTGGTGGTGGGTTTACCCATGCATTTAGATGGCAGCGAACAACCCTTCACTCAAAGTGCTCGCAAGTTCGGTCAACGTTTACACGGACGTTACCGTTTGCCGGTACTTTATATAGAAGAGCAGCTGAGTTCGATTGAGGCTGAACAGCGCCTGAAATCACCCGGTCTGGCAAATGCCAAACTTGATGCTCACGCCGCGCAAATTATTTTAGAAAATTGGTTAAACCACTATGACACAAACCTTTAATTTCGATATCAACCAGCTACTCGACGAGTTAGCCGAAAAAATCCGACGCCACCCACGGTTTAATCACCAGATTAAACTAATTGGGATTCGTACCGGCGGCGAATGGATTGCACAAGGGCTTCATCAAAGACTTGGCTTGGAAAACCCTCTCGGTGTGCTCGATATTTCGTTTTATCGCGATGACTTTTCTAAAATCGGTTTAAATCCGGCGGTGCAACCCTCCAGTATTCCGTGGAGCGTAGATGATGAGTCGATTTTTTTGGTGGATGACGTACTGTATACCGGTCGCACCACCCGCGCAGCGATGAACGAAATTTTTGACTATGGTCGGCCGGCGGCGATCACCTTAGTGGCGTTAGTTGATCGCAAAGGTGCGCGTGAACTGCCGATTCAACCGGATATCTGCGCGCTGCAAATGCAATGCCACCAAACCCTAAAATTGACTGGTCCAGAGCCCTTAACGATGACGCTGCTGGAGGATGATTCAATACCAATGGCGGAGACCCCTTAATGAGTGCACGTTTAACCCCTCCCAATCTACAACTGAATGAACAGGGTAAACTTAAACATTTCCTCACGCTGGAAGGTTTAAAACAACATCATTTAGTCGAAATTCTGGATACCGCTGAATCATTCATTAACCCGCACAATCCTAACGACATTAAAAAAGTACCGTTATTGCGCGGCAAAACCATTATGAACTTGTTTTTTGAGCCAAGCACGCGCACGCGCACCACGTTTGAAATTGCCGAAAAACGCCTATCCGCCGATGTAGTCAACCTCAATATCAGCGCCTCTGCCACCAAAAAAGGCGAATCGTTGCTCGATACCATGTGGAACTTGGAAGCCATGCAAGCGGATATGTTTGTCATTCGCCATGCCGAAAGTGGCGCGGCACACTTTTTTGCGCAACACGTTGCACCGCATGTGCATGTATTAAACGCCGGTGACGGGCAACATGCCCACCCTACCCAAGCGATGTTGGACATGTTTACCATTCGTAAACTCAAAGGCGATATTTACGATTTAAAAGTGGCGATTGTTGGTGACATTTTGCATTCGCGCGTCGCACGCTCACAAATTCAAGCGCTCAGCCTGATGGAAGCGCGTGAAATTCGTGTTATCGGCCCCAAAACCCTGATTCCGCCGTTCCCCGAAAGTTTAGGCGTGCACGTTTATCACGATATGGAAACCGGCTTAGACGACGTCGATGTCATCATTATGCTGCGCTTACAAAACGAACGAATGCAAGGCGCTTTGCTCCCGAGTGAACGGGAGTATTTTAACCTTTACGGTTTGACTGAGAAGCGCTTGGCGTATGCTAAACCGGATGCAATTGTGATGCACCCGGGACCGATTAACCGAGGTGTTGAAATTGACTCAGCCGTGGCAGATGGCCCGCAATCTGTGATTTTGCAACAAGTCACCTTTGGTATCGCTGTGCGAATGGCTGTGATGTCAATCATTATGAGCAACGCCGCACAACTCGCCCAAAGTCAAACCACCGATGACACAGAGGAGCGCCCAGCATGAAAATAATGATTGAACAAGGCCGTGTCATTGACCCCAGCCAACATGTTGATCGCATCACCAATATTTATATCGCGCGCGGCCATATTTTAAGTATTGGCGACCAAGCACCGGAAGGGTTTATCGCCGACCAAACCATTTCAGCTCAAGGCAAGTGGGTTTTTCCAGGCCTGGTAGATATGCAAGCACGACTGGGTGATATTGCCACCGAAACCAAAGCGGCGGTGGCGGGTGGCATTACCGGTTTATGTTGCCCGCCGGACACGGATCCGGTGACCGACACCCAAGCGATGGCAGAGTTAATTCAACGCCGAGCGCGTCAAGCGGCTACGGCATTTGTCATGCCCATCGGTGCATTAACCCAGGGTTTAAAAGGTGAGCGTTTAAGTGAAATGCACGCGCTTAAACAAGGCGGTTGTATCGCACTGGGTCAAGCGAATCGACCGATTCAAAACCCACTGATCTTAAAAAATGCGCTGGATTATGCCGCATCCCACAACTTTCTGGCGATTTTACGTTCTGAAAATCAACAGCTAAAAAACAATGGCGTTGCCCATAGCGGCGCGGTTAGCACTCGACTCGGTTTACCGAGCATTCCGCCTTCGGCAGAAACCACTGCATTGGCGCGTGATTTAATTTTGGTTGAAGAAAGTGGTGTTCGCGCCCACTTTTCACAAATTTCTTGTGCACGTTCCGTCGAGATGATTCAAGACGCCAAAAAACGCGGTCTGCCGATCAGCTGTGATGTCGCTATTCACAACCTGCATTTAACCGAAATGGATTTACTCGATTTTAGTTCGTTATTACACGTTTCCCCGCCTTTACGCAGCCATGCTGATCGTGAAGCGTTACGTATCGGAGTCAAAACCGGTGTAATTGACGCGATTGTCAGCGATCACACCCCGCTGGGACGTGATGATAAAGCCTTACCGTTTGGTGAAAGCACCCCCGGAATCAGCGGATTAGAAACTTTATTGGCATTAACGTTACGTTTAGTCGATGAGGATGTATTGAGCCTGAGCCAAGCGATTCAAATGTTGAGCGAACACCCGGCGAATATTCTTGGTCTTAATGTCGGCAGTCTGCAACACGGCAACAGTGCAGACCTGGTGATTTTTAACCCAGAAGCTCACTGGACGTTACGCCGCGAAGACATGCTTTCTAAAGGCAA
>DIJW01000214.1 GCA_002421475.1 Thiomicrospira sp. UBA5634
AATATCCGCCAAACAGCTTGCACCTGTCTCAATTGCTTCAATAATGTCCGCCTTAGACACGTCATAACAAGAACAAAGCTGTGCGGTCAGCGGTAATGCATCCGGGCCAAAACCCACTTTGGCGCCCGAACGCGTAGGCAGAATTAAATCATCTGCCTGTTCAGGTAAATCCATATCATTGAGTTTGATTTGCAGTAAATTGCCATAATCTTCGGTGTCACCCACTAAAACCGCTCCGAGCAGTTTTTTACCGTCGGGTGATACCACTAATTTTTTATAAATTTCTTGCGGGCCGTTTTCATAAATATAGGATTTAGCGGATTCATCGTTGCCATGCGGATCACCGATAGAGGCGACATCCACGCCCATCAATTTGAGTTTAGTGGACATATCCGCACCCAAGAAAACCGCCGGTTTATGGTTAAGTTGATCCACCACCGTTTGCGCCATCGCATAACCAGGTGCGACTAAACCGTAAATCATGCCGTTATGTAACGCGCATTCGCCGATGGCATAAATGTGTGGATCAGAGGTTTTGCAATGATCATCAATCACAATACCGCCGCGTGGTCCAACCACCAGGCCTGCCTGCTTGGCCAATTCGTCACGCGGGCGAATACCGGCCGAAAACAACACCAAATCGGTTTCTAACTGCTCACCGTCAGCAAACACCAACCGATGACGTGCGTGTTCGCCGTCTTCAATACGTTGAGTGGCTTTGGAGGTATGAATATCCACGCCCAGTTGCATAATTTTGCGTTTCAGCATCGCCGCGCCGCCTTCATCCAACTGCACCGGCATTAATCGCGGTGCAAACTCGACCACATGGGTATGCAAACCTAAATCTTTTAACGCCTTGGCGGCTTCTAAGCCTAATAGCCCGCCACCAATCACCACCCCGCTTTGGCTGGTTTTTGCCGCCGCATCAATCGCTTCTAAATCTTCAATCGTGCGATACACCAAACAGGCTTCACGGTCGTTGCCATTAATCGGCGGCACAAACGGATAAGATCCGGTTGCCATAACTAATACATCATAGGTTTGCACCAGGCCTGGTTCTGTGGTGACTGTTTTGGCTTGGGTATCAATCGCCGTAACTTTCTGGTTTAAACGGATATCAATGTTGTGTTGTTGATAAAAACCGTCCGGCACGAGGCACAAATCCTGCGCGCTTTTACCGGAAAAGTAGGCCGACAAATACACACGGTCGTAAGCCACGCGTTTTTCTTCGCCAAACACCACCACATTAAAATCGTTAAAATTCGCCGACTTAACCAGCTTTTCTAGAAACGCATGACCCACCATGCCGTTGCCGATAACGACGAGATTAACTTTCGTTTTCATGCCACTTTCCTCTCATAATAAGCCTGCCCGAGCACTAAGGCCTGGCGTTGATGTGCGCTGATAATGGTTTGTTGTAAATACAGGTTAAACAGCCATTGCGCATCTTGAATCTGTCCGAGTAATACCGCCGATTGGACGCGACCGCCAAGCAATACCACTTTGCGGTACACGCCTTGTTTTTTATCTTGGTAAATCAGGGTTTGTGCATTTGCATCAGTCGGCACAGGCGAACCGAACGACACTACATGAATACCGGAAACTTTGAGTTGCGTGGACGATATTTGATTGGCAAAAACGGCACTGTGTGCTTCGAAAAGGTTTTGCGCCAACACCTTGGCTTGGCGATAAATTGGCGCCACCAAACCATAGGTGTGACCATCAAATTCAACACATTCACCTAGCGCAAAAATATCGGCCTGACTGGTTTGCATTTGCTGATCAACCAACACGCCTTGTTTACAAAGCAACCCGCTACGTTGTGCCAGTTCAATATTTGGCTGAATGCCAACCGCCATCACCACCGCTTTAGCTTCCAAATGTGTGCCATCGTCAAGAATCACGCCGTTTACGTTTTGTTCACCTTGAATAACCGCTAATTGCGCGTGTAATCTAAAGCGAATACCCATGCTTTCAAGCTGGTTTTGCAACATCCTGCCCGCTTCACTATCCAGCTGTTGGCTTAAAATACGGTCAGAACGGTGCAATACCGTGACTTGATGCCCTTGTTTCACTAAACCGTACGCCGCCTCCAACCCCAACAATCCTCCACCCACTACTACAACCGGCGCCGCGTTTTGCAATGGAATTGTCAGCAGGTGTTGCACATCCTTCACATCTCTAAACGTCAGCAGGTTTTGCGCATTCGCGCCCTCAATCGGCAAACGAACCGGTTGTGAACCGGTCGCTAATACCAATTTGTCGTATTTAAAAACACTGGCGGATTCGGTAATAACCCGTTTTTTTTGTGTATTAACCTGCACCACTTTTTGTGAAAAATGCACACTGATGCCATGTTGATCAAACCAGGCCTGGTCATGGGTGGTAATCTGCGCCAAACTCTGCTGTCCGGCCAATAAATGCGACAGCAAAATTCGGTTATAACCGGCTTCAGATTCAGCACTTAACACTTGGATGTTAAAGCGTTTATGCGCATTTAATGTCACCATCTCATCTAACAATTTCATGGTAGCCATGCCCAGACCCACAATCAGTAACCCCGGTTTAATTTGTGTCGCAGCACGCATGTTATCGCTCCTAAACCAAGCTTATGTTTTTAATGTTTGCGCTGTTTTTCATGTAAAAAATGCAGCACTTCATGGCGATAATGGTTATATTCCGCGTTATCCGCCATTTCGATTCGATCACGTGGCCGCGGTAATTTAATCTCTAAAATTTCACCAATAGTGGCTTGCGGGCCGTTGGTCATCATCACAATTCGATCGGATAACAACACAGCCTCATCCACATCATGGGTAATCATTAACACCGTACTGTTTAACTCCGCTTGAATACGCATCACCTCGTCTTGCAAATGGGCACGAGTT
>DIJW01000066.1 GCA_002421475.1 Thiomicrospira sp. UBA5634
TGTTGCGGCGAAAAAAGGTTTTTTAACGCCCAAAGAGATGTGGTTATTTAAGTCGGATCATTCCGAGTTTTCGGCACAAGTATTAAATGAACAAGCACCAGGCCTGGTGAAAATACAAGGTTGTGAAAAATCACCGGCGTTATCTTGTTTAGCGGTGGAACCGAAAAAACATCACGGATTATCTTTGTACCAGGCCTGGTTGCCGTATATTTTGGTAGCGTTGTTATTGGTATTAAGTCGGTTAGAGTTTTTGCCTTTTAAAACTTGGCTTACTTCTGTAACCCTGTCGTTTGAAACTATTCTATCGACGTCGATTTCGGCGAAACTGGTGCCTTTGTATTTGCCCGGTAGTTTATTTATTTTAGTGGCGTTTTTAACGTTGGCGTTGCATCGTGTTTCGTTTAAACACGCGAGCCAGGCCTGGTGGCAGTCAAGTCGTGTGATGTTACCGACCATTATTGCGTTGGGGGCATCGGTGCCAATGGTGCGAATTTTTTTAAATTCCGGGGTGAATGCGGCCGAATTAGCCAGTATGCCGATGGAACTGGCGACTTTGGCGGCGGCGACTTTTTCGGCACAATGGCCTTTAGTCGCACCATTTGTTGGTGCTTTAGGCAGTTTTATTGCCGGTTCAGCGACGTTCTCAAATATGATGTTTGCTCAATTTCAGCTGTCAACGGCGCTGGCCAGCGATTTGCCTAGTCATTGGATTCTGGCGTTACAAATGCTGGGTGCGAATGCGGGTAATATGATTTGTGTCGTGAATGTGGTGGCTGCTGCTTCGGTGGTGAATTTGGGCGGTAAAGAAGGTCAAATTATTCGTTATACCCTGATGCCGATGTTGTTTTATGTCAGTAGCGTGGGTTTGTTGGTGTGGTTAATTACACAGTTTGTTTAGCCGGTTTAGTTAAATAAAATAAACTCATCGGCAGGTAATCCAGACATTGCCAGTGATTGTTTGCCGACACAATATTAGGCTAAAGTTAGCTAGGTGGTTGTATTCGGCATCATCCAGTTGGCTAGGGATTTGATTGAGGTAAGCTGTTCCTTTGGCACTCACGTCAGCGGAAATTTCACCACCGATATAGACGCTGTTGTAACGGCCGCTGTTATCGTTATCGAGCAAAATAATTCCCGCCACGTTTCCATACACAATTAAGGTATCGGCACCATTACCGGTGGTGATAGAACCACTCGGATGGATGCTGCCGTTAATTTGAATTTTATTATCACCACCGCTTAGATTAAGGTCACTGTTGACATCGCCATTGATAAAAATGGATTTGTTTTGACTGCCGCCGCTGATGACGGCATTAAGCTGTCCGATGACATATAGTGTGGCTTCGTCATTCAATAAACTTAAATTGCGGTTCACATCACCGTTTATTTTAATACTGTCAGTTGGGTTAGCGTTAATGGGGTTAGAATCGGCATCATAATCGCCGCCGGTTTCATGATCAAATGGACGATCGTCCGGATCGGTTAATCCATTAAACGGTAAACCGTTGCTGTTAATTTTGCTGTTGTCGGTGTTTTGCCATAAGCGGCTTGCGTGTTTTATTTGCAGGGAGGATAACCAAATCAGCGCATCATCAAATGGCAGATTGCCTTCACGGTTTTGCGTAGCTTGATAGTAAGTTGTTGGGGTTGCTTTACAGTTTTCGGCTTCAAAACCATTCACGAAATTGCAGCCATTTTGGCCGTGAGAAATCACCACGAGTGGGACGTGGTTGGCGATGCGTTGATTCGCGCCGTCATCTATCACAAAGTTAGCCATGCTAGGGAGGTTGGCTGTTGGCGGTGTTTGGTTAGTAAAGCAAGGCGGTGCGGATTGATCGGCGCAACGACTGCCAAAATAACTGGCGCTGTAAAGCGAGTCGGTAGCGTTGGTTTGGTTGGCATGGCGGTTAACATGATAACTAAAGCGATGCCCGTAACTATTCATCGGATGGGTTGTTAAATCGACATAGGGTAAGGTACCTGTGTTTGCGTTGCAAAACCCTTCGGTTTGGCGATTTTCTAAACCATCGGCGGGTACATCTGTGTCAGGGCAAGGTAAATAGCCATTGACCGCGACATAACTGAGTAGGGCGGTTTTAATGTCATTCAGTTTGTATTGATCTTGTTTGAGTTGACTGCTTTCTCTAAGTGCGCTGAAACCTTTTAATAAACCGCCTAATACAATGCCGATAATCGCAATAACCATGGCCATTTCAATCAGGGTAAAACCTGTTTGTCGATTGGTGTTTTGCATGGAGTTATTTCTCGTTAGGTTGCAATTTAGTTTGGGCGCTTAATTTTTTTACAAGTGCCAGTAAAGTTTTCCGGGCATTAAGGCTTTGATTTCGTGCATGGTCAGCCAAATCAATTGATCGTCAAATTCCTCACTCAGCCGTTCCTGTCGAAAGTAAGCATCATCGTCACAGTTTTCGTGTTCGTGAGCGCCGGCAGAGCTGCAGTCTTGCCAGGTGACGGCCCCGTTTCTGCCAAAACTGACAACGACAATCGGCAAGATGTTGCCGATTGTCTGTCCTTCTGTAGTATTGGTATCACATGCACTGGCTTCTTTTTTGCATACTCTTAAACCGCCTAACAATGAAGTACTCGTGCCCAGTGGAGCCGTTATTTGGTGAAAGTAAGGTGTTTGTGAACGTGTGATATTGACAGTTTGGCAACTTATAGCGCAGTGGCTATTGCACTGAGTATTGGAACAGTGCAAGTTTTTTGTTTCCAGACATTGATACAGCTTGTTTGTGATTGAGCCGCTATGAGCAAAGACACTCGCTGATCGGCAAGCGAGCTTTAGATTATTGGCGTTCGTGTTGCTGGTGCTGTTGCTATTAATGGCATAAAGGAATGGGTTGCCAAATTCGTCTTGTTTACCTAGTCCACCGAACTCTAAATAGGGTAACGTGCCACGGTTGGCGTGGCAACGTCCGTCAATTTGACGATTTTCGAGTCCGTCATTATCTGTATCAGGGCAAGGTAGATAGTAATTAATTTGTATAAAGCTTAATAAGGTTTGTTTAATATCTTGCAGCTGTTCTGCTGTTGTTTGGTAAGTTTGAATATGACGTGCTTGATTTAGAACCGATAAACTGGTTTGCATTAAAATCGTGATCAAAACTAATGTAATTGCAATTTCGAGTAGGCTAAAGCCTTGCTGGTCGGCTGCTTTATTTAACATAGTATGCCGCGCCAGTTGATATTAAACCAATTTTGGATTGCTGAATCTAATTGGCAGTAAGCATTTTTTTCTGATCTGGCGCGGCTTTCAATATTACCGTTCCATTCAGCATGACTGATGGTAATCATCGGGCTGTTGAGTCGATGAAATAGATTTTGGCTTGGATCTAGTAAATGCTCAGCCGGTGTCTTATCTGAAATAAATACCAGCGCTACTAAGTTGTTTTGATTGCCGAGTTTAATATTGCCGTTACCAGGACTATGGCTGTTAATCGGAGAGTAGCGTTTTATGGTGGCGTTATGATAGTTGGCATTCTGAATCACATAACGGCTATCAACGACAAACCAAATATCTAGCGGCGTATCGTCTATAAACCGAAAGTGGCGAGTTGCAATAGCCTGTGGTAGCTGACCGCTAACGATACTTAAGAGTTCGTTTCCACCACAAGGTGTATCACTTGTTCCATCCTTGTTGGTGTCCGGGCAGGGTAAATAACCGGGCGCGGCGATGAGTTCTGCCGTATAAAAATTACCATTGGTATTGGTGGCATAAATTTCAGGGGTGGACGTCGCGTATAACAACAAGTTTGTTTTGACTTGGTTTAATAACGCCATGTGATGTTGGGTTTGCAGGTGTTTAAGCTGGTTGGCTTGAGGCAGAATGCCATAATACACGGTCACTGAAGTGGCCATAAACAACGTCAAGATAAACAATAACAAGGCATAACCTTGTTGTAAATTGGGCGGAGGCATGGCAAGCCTTATCGTGGATTGGGTAACTAACGATAAGGCTATTTACTGATACATGCAATATTTACTTATATTGGTAACTGTTTTATTAGGTTGTCGAGTGCGCCGGTTTGTTGCGAAAAACATTGTTTTGCGCGTGATCCGGCTTGTTGACGAAGTTCAGTTGATTGGCTGAATGCAATTAATTGTTCAGCTAATTGGTCGGCATCCTGGGCGATTAATACGCCGTTATGAGTCTTAAACGAGTCATATAATGCTTGCAGGTTTTGGTGATATTGACCTGAAATAACCGGTTTTCCAAGTGAGGCAGGTTCGAGAATATTGTGGCCGCCAAAGTTGACTAAGCTACCGCCAATAAAAGCGACATCACTGACTTCAAACCACAACATGAGTTCGCCGATACTATCGGCGAGATACACTTGCGTTTCAGCGTTAATCGGTTGATTTAAACTGCGTTGAGCAAAGTTAACCCCCTGTTGTTGCAGTTGTTCAGCCACTTCGTTAAAACGATCGGCATGGCGGGGCACCATAATTAACAACGCGTTGGGTTCGGTTTTAAGTAGTTGTTGATGTGCCTCCATCATCAGGGCTTCCTCGCCGCCGTGCGTGCTGGCAGCAACCCAAATAAAACGATGGTTTAAGTGATATTGTTTGCGCCAGGTTTTCGCATCCACCACCAGGCCTGGCGGTATTTCAATATCGAACTTTAAATTGCCAAGGGTTTTGACGCGTTCGGGTGAGGCGCCTAACGCAATAAAATGTTGGCGATCAATATCGAATTGTGCCGCAATTAAATGGGTTTGATTGAGCGCATTTTTAACCAGCGAACCACCCCATTTTTGATAAGACTCAAACGATCCTTGTTTTAAACGCGCGTTAGCCAAAATCAGTGGAATGCCGCGTT
>DIJW01000017.1 GCA_002421475.1 Thiomicrospira sp. UBA5634
TTGATTCAGTTGTTCTGTGGCAAAATCGAATTGTGCAAACCCAAAGCCAAAAAACAACTGAATCAACGGTCAATATGTCGTCATCACAACCCTTATATAGCGCTTGGAAAGGAAATTGGGATATAGAAATACTTGACCATCAACAGAATGTGATTTACCGTTATTCCTTTATATATGGTCATGAATAAGCTTTATGGAGACAACGATGCGTTTGAATTGGCAATCAACTGCCCATCACTTCCCCAACGTTGGCCTTATTATTGCCGCTATTCTGGTCACTATTTTATTTAGCGGCTGTGCATCCAACAAGCCACCACCTGCCAATGCACAAGACAATATTTGCGACATTATGCAGCATGATCGACATTGGTACTTAGCCGCAAAAAAAGCTGAAAAGCGCTGGGGCACCCCTGTCGCGACACTAAAAGCTTTTATCCATCAAGAGTCGCGTTTTGTGCACAATGCTCGTCCGCCTCGTGAATATGCTTTAGGGTTTATTCCGATGCCTCGTCGATCAAGCGCTTATGGTTTTGCACAAGCACAAAACCCGGCTTGGCATGATTATCAAAAAGCCACACGAAACTATTCAGCCAGACGAGACAATAAATATGATGCGTTAGACTTTATCGGTTGGTACAACAGTGTTTCCAACCGCCGCAACGGTATTTCACTTAATGACCCTTATAATCTTTACTTGGCTTACCATGAGGGTCATGGCGGCTTTTCTCGTAAAACTTACAATCAAAAGCCTTGGCTTAAAAATGTAGCCAATAAAGTTCGCAATCAGTCACTGCGTTATCAAAACCAACTTAAAAACTGTCAGATGCCCACGGGTCTTTGCTTGTGGCCCTTCTGTTAAAAAATAAAGCCAATAAAAAACCCACGTCAATGCGTGGGTTTTTTATTGGCTAAACTTTCAGGCCTGGCGGCTGGATGGCTTAACCCTTATAACGCTCAACAACCAATGAAGCGTTTGTACCACCAAAACCAAAGCTATTGCTCATAATACGGTTTAGGCCGGCCTTTTCAATGGTTTCAGTTACGATAGGCATTCCCTCGCATTCAGGATCCAAGTTTTCGATATTGATCGATGGCGCAATAAAATCATTTTCCATCATTAATAAACTATAAATTAACTCATGTACGCCTGCCGCACCTAAAGAGTGACCGGACATCGCTTTCGTTGAGCTAATTTTCGGCACATTAGATCCAAATACTTCACGAATAGCGGCGGCTTCTTTGGTATCACCAACTGGTGTGCTTGTACCGTGTGGATTGATATAATCAATCGGACCTTTTACGGTGCTTAGGGCTTGCTGCATACAACGCACAGCGCCTTCACCCGATGGCGCAACCATGTCGTAGCCATCTGAGTTTGCACCATAGCCGGTGATTTCAGCATAAATTTTTGCACCACGCTTTAACGCATGTTCAAGTTCTTCAACCACAACCATACCACCACCACCGGCGATGACAAATCCATCACGATCTGCATCATAAGTACGAGATGCTTTTGCAGGGTTATCATTGTATTTAGTTGATAACGCACCCATAGCATCAAATAATACCGACATAGTCCAGTGCAACTCTTCACCACCACCTGCAAACACGATATCCTGTTTACCAAGTTGGATTTGCTCCATCGCCGTACCAACGCAATGCGCACTGGTTGAACACGCAGAACTGATAGAGAAGTTAATACCCTTAATAGCAAATGGTGTTGCCAAGCATGCTGACACTGTACTGCCCATGGTACGCGTAACCATGTACGGACCAACACGCTTTACGCCTTTTTCGCGTGCAATTTCAACTGCTTGGGTTGAATTAGAGTTAGATCCACCACCCGAACCGGCAATAATCCCGGTGCGCACATTTGAAATCATTTCAGGTGTTAACCCTGAATCAGCAATGGCCTGCTCCATTGCAATATAGCTATATGCAGCTGCATCGCCCATGAAACGCAATTGTTTGCGCGGAATCAATGCTTCAAAATCCAAGTTTTTTACTGCACCATGAACATGTGAGCGTAAGCCATTTTCAACATATTCTGGGGCATGTACAATTCCTGACTTACCTAAACGTAACGAATCGGTAACTTCTTGTTTGCTATTGCCCAAACTTGAAACAATACCTAAACCTGTTATGACTACTCGTCTCATAATTAGAACGCATCCGTATTAGTAAATAGACCAACTTTCAAATCAGTTGCGCTGTAAATTTCACGCCCATCAACAAACAGGTGTGCATCACCAATACCCATATAGAGTTTGCGCTTAATGACTCGCTTCATATTAATAACATATTCGACTTTTTTTGCTTTTGGCAAAACCTGTCCATAAAACTTAACTTCGCCGGCACCTAAAGCACGACCACGCCCAGGACCACCAGTCCAGCCCAAGAAAAATCCGATCAGTTGCCACATAGCATCTAAACCCAAACAACCTGGCATGACTGGATCTTCGTTAAAATGACATTCAAAGAACCATAAGTCAGGGGTTACATCTAGTTCAGCACGAATTTCACCTTTGCCATAAGCACCACCTTCTTCTGAGATGTGTGTAATGCGATCAAACATTAACATTGGTGGTTTTGGGAGTTGTGCATTGCCAGGCCCAAATAACTCACCACGCCCACAGGCTAAAATGTCTTCTTTTGTGTAACTCGACTGTTGTTCCATATGTTATCCAAGTAATAATAAAAGCTTGGCGGCTATTATAGCAGTACAAATAAAGTCAGTAAAATTTGAGTGGTGATAAATATGATATTTTGAAACAAATAAATCAGGAAATTAAACAGAATATCTAGGGGATAAGATGGTGCCGACAGAGAGACTCGAACTCCCAACCTACTGATTACAAATCAGTTGCACTACCAGTTGTGCTATGTCGGCAATAGCGCGGTATTATAAGGGTTATGGACACCTTGTCAACTTTAATTTTAATAAATTTTGAATATTTAATCCAAACTGGCATAAGGCTGTCAATCTGCAGCTAAATCACATTTAATTTCTTCAGAAGGCAGTTCTGAAACAACATGGTACATTCCTAAAAGGACTAAGTTCGGCTCATAAACCCAGTCATCATCCAATAGTTGTAGCAAAAGTTGAGCATCACCACCCGTCAAATATAGTTTTACCTTATCTTCACTACTTCTGCTGAGCCTTTCAACCTCTGCATTAATAAAAGAAGCCATCATGCGAAGGGTTCCCGAGCTAATAGCATCCTGTGTATTTGTTTCAACAGTATGCCCTGTAAAGCCCTTTTGACTATTTAGGTTGAATTCAATTCGAGCTGTTTTATTCATCAACATTTGACGCATCATTGTAAGCCCGGGTGCAATCAAGCCGCCATGATGTTGCCCCTTGCTGTCTACATAATCTACAGTTAATGCCGTCCCTGCATCGACAACAATTACACAACTCTGTTCTAGGTTATAAGCCGCAATAATTGCCAACCATCGATCAACACCAAGTTTCTCAGGCTCATCATAACCATTAACAATGCCTGCCTCTTTATGTTTAGATATAATTAATAAAGGAGCAATGTTAAAACTCTCAATCAACTTCTCTCTTAAATCCTGTACAAACTTAGTACTTGCTACACTCGCTAGATAAACCTTATCAGGCCTACCGGAAATATCTTGCATTGATTGAATAAGCTCAGACAAAGAAAAATCAGTATACCTGAGGACAGAACCTGTCTTATAAACACCACGGTCAACTGAACACCACTTAATGCGAGTATTCCCAATATCGAGCAGCCATGCATTTGTATTCAATTTAACCACTCCAAACGTCTAACAGAAACCGCGCCACTACTAAATAATAAAATATTTTCACTCTTAATATCTGGTGAATCAAGTGGAATGTCTGACAACATTAACTCTGCACCAGCAGAAAGACCTACATAATAGAATTGTTGCTGTTTATTGCCCCTCAATATCCAAACTGCCTCATTTAATCGGAAAATATCTGATTCGTACCAATCAGCAGAATTATCCAACCAAAGTTTTGGATGAAAAGATTCACACAAAGTCACTAACCTGCTACATAAGTTTATCAATGCTTTATTGCGAAGATCATTATCAAAATGAATACCTGCAGCCTTATAGTTAGTTGGGGTTATAACATTAAATGCCCCAATATTAATTCCTATCCCAATAACCAGCCATGTCTGATTAGTAGATTGTTTAACAACTTCAATCAACAATCCACCAACTTTGGCATCATCAACAAATAAATCATTTGGCCATTTTAGCTTGATTTGTTCCTGCGTAAACGATGCTAAGACCCGCTTAATATCCAGCGCAATCAGTTGACTTATACCGGTTAGGTTATTTATTGATTCATTAATAGGGAGAAGAACTGAAAAAGTAATTGAGTCTGCATTTGAATACCATTTTGAGCCGCGCTGTCCATATCCATTTGTTTGTGATTCTGCAACGCAAACAGAAGGCATTAGTGCCTCCGAAGATTTAAGCTTTAGGAACTGGCTAGTTGAATCCAACGATTCAAAAACGTATACCGCAATATTTGGCAATGCTTGTTGCAAAAAATCGCTACGATACATCGCTACACCCCATTAGGCAAAAAAAAACCCCTCGAAT
>DIJW01000111.1 GCA_002421475.1 Thiomicrospira sp. UBA5634
GCTTGCGTTTTTTCTAACGCCTTAACTTCACCTTTTTGCATAATCGCTACGCGGTCACACAGCGCTTCAGCTTCTTCCAAATAATGAGTGGTCAAAATAATCGTGTGACCTGCGCTATGCAATTCGCGGGCAAACTCCCATAAGGTGCGACGTAAATCAACATCTACACCGGCGGTTGGTTCATCCAACACCAAAACCTGCGGTTTATGCACTAATGCCATTGCAATTAATACTCTGCGTTTCATCCCGCCGGATAATTGATGGGTTTCCGCACCGGCTTTATCGGTTAACGCTAAGCGTTCCAACAATTCATCCACCCATTGCCACTGTTTACGCCCATGCAAACCAAAATATCCTGATTGCACACGCAATAATTCACGGATAGTAAAAAACGGATCAGCAATTAATTCTTGCGGCACTAAACCTAAAGCCCGTCTTGCTTGACGATAATCACTAATGACATCATGCCCCATCACCGAAATCCGCCCTGAGGTTGGTGTAACCAAACTCGACATTGCATTAATCAAGGTCGATTTACCCGCTCCGTTTGGTCCAAGCAAACCAAAAAAACTACCTTGCTCAACCGCAAAACTAACTTCATTGAGCGCTCGTAAATCGGCATAATTTTTGGTTACTTTTTCAAATACAACCGCTGAGTTCACACATTTTCTCCCGTCAATGGCAACATGCCTTCGACATTATACAACCCCAACAATGTCAACAACGCCGGTGGAGGCGCATCCAACGACAAGGTATTTGGGCAAATGGCCTGCAAATTTAATAATAAGGCTAACGCACTGCTATCGACTTGAGTCAAAGCGCGACAATCAATCACCTTCAGCTTGTTTAATGCCGGATGTCTTTGTAAGGTTTGCCAAAAAGTTGAAACCTGAGTTAAACCCAAGGCGCCACTCAACACCAACCGATCATCATTAACTTTTATAAGCTGCATAATTGTCTTCACTGAAATGTCTTATTACGCTCTTTCATCGCCACAATAACCTGATCCATGCCATTACGCTCTATATCCGTGGTGTAGGTTTGGCGAAAGTTTACCAATAAACTAATACCTTCAACGACCACATCATAAACCAGCCAGCTCTGACTACTGGCTTCTTTAAATACACGGTAAGAAACCTCAGCTGTTGTACCATCCGCCTGTGTTACTTTGGTCGGCACAATCACGCGTGCCTCACCATCAGGCAAGGCAGAAGCGACATCAATTTTACTAATATTCAGCTTCAATAAACTCTGTGAGTATGAGCGCATCATCGTCAACGTAAACTGCTCAACAAACGCCGCCTGCTGATCTTTTGATGCTTCACGCCAATAACGCCCGACTACATAACGTGCCATACGCTCGGTGTCGATATAAGGTAAAACATGCTGCTCGGCAAACGCTCTTACTTCACCGGGGTTGTTTTCCAATTCGATACGACGGCTGTTAATTTCATCCAATACAGTTGTCGACAAACCCAAAATCATTTGCTGTGGATCTTGCTGGTTAATGGCGTTTGCCTGAACATTGCCTAACATTAAAACCAAGCCTATCAAACTAATTATTTTTTTCATTTATCACCTCCATCAGTCAACTTCACCATCAATTGACCAATTAAATTTTCCAGCACTAAAGCCGATTGAGTGTAGTTAATTCGATCACCCGGTTTAAGCACATCTTCCTCACCACCCACCTCAATACCCACATACTGACTACCCAACAAACCGGCGGTTAAAATTGAGGCGGAAGAATCTTGTGGTAAGTCGGCATAATCGTTATAAATATCCATCGTAACCTTGGCACGATAACTAATCGGGTCAATTTCAATTGAGGCAACACGACCAATCACCACACCGCTTACTTTAACCGGCGCTCTTTGCGTCAATCCGCCGACATGACTAAACAACGCATGAATTTGATAACTAGGACGGTCCTGAATCGCACTAAAGTTACTTACCTTTAACGCAATAAAAGCCACCGCAATCAATGTCATTAAAACCAATAAACCCACCCAAATCTCTATCTTAACTTGCCGACTCATAAACGATTCCCTAAGTAAACATCAACGCGGTTAGAATAAAATCTAAACCCAAAACCCCTAACGAAGCATGCACTACCGTTCGAGTGGTTGCTCGACTAACCCCCTCGGAAGTCGGCACAGATTCATAGCCTTGATAAAGCGAAATGATCGCGATCAATACCGCAAAGGCAATCGCTTTAATTAAGCCGTTTATCACATCCTCATGCCAGTCAACCTGGTCATTCATGTGCGCCCAAAATGCACCCTCATCTAAACCCAACCAACCGACTGCAACCAAGTAACCGCCAAAGATACCCATAGCAATAAAGATCATTGCCAACATCGGTAAGGTAATGATACAAGCCAATAAACGGGGCGCAACGACAAACTTCATCGGATCTACCGCCATCATTTCCAATGCTGATAGTTGTTCGGTAGACTTCATTAAACCTACCTCGGCAGTCAGAGCCGAACCGGCTCGACCGGCAAACAACAATGCCGCCACGACAGGACCCAACTCACGAATTAATGACAAGGCTGTCATCGTACCTACCGCTTCTTCAGCATTAAACGAAGTCAGGATATTGTGTCCTTGCAACCCCAGCACCATGCCGACAAACAACCCTGCGGTCAAAATAATTGGTAACGACAACACCCCGGTAAAATAGATTTGTTTAAGTAATAACCGAAAGCGCCAGACACTGTAAGGTAAAGCCGGAAAAACCGAAAAGACAAAAAAAGCTAACTTGCCGAGAGCTTGTAATACTTCGAGTGAACTGGAACCTAAATAACGAAGAAAAATCATGGCGTGCTCCATTCGTCAGCCCACGGTTTAACCGGGTAATGCAACGGAACCGGACCATCCGGCAAACCTTGAATAAACTGGCGCACATACTCAGAATCGGAGTTTAACAAGTCTTGCGCCGTGCCTTGGGCTACAATTTTACCTTCGGATAACACACAAGCAAAATCCGCAATAGATAACACCTCATTGACATCGTGTGACACAAGAATGCTACTCAAATCCAAACTCGTATTGAGTTTACGTATCAAATCAACCAAAACACCCATTGTAATAGGATCTTGTCCAACAAACGGCTCATCATAAAAAACCATTTTTGGATCTAACACAGAGGCGCGTGCTAACGCCACTCGACGTGCCATACCGCCAGATAATTCAGCCGGCATCAAATCAAAAGCACCACGCAACCCCACCGCTTCAAGCTTCATTAACACTAATGTTCGCAGTAGCGGTTCAGCCAGCTTAAAATGTTCACGCAACGGAAATGCCACATTTTCAAATACGGTCAAGTCAGTTAACAACGCGCCGGTTTGAAACAACATTCCCATGCGTTGACGCAATTGATAAAGCGCGGTGCGGCTAAGCTGATGTACATCTTGGCCTTCAACTAAAATCCGTCCAGCATGCGGTTTTAGTTGACCGGCAATTAACTTTAACAAGGTCGTTTTACCGGTACCGCTCGGCCCCATAATGGCCGTCACTTGACCTCGTGGAATCGTTAAACTCAGATCATCAAAAATCTTGCGTTCGCCACGGTAAAACGTCAGGTTTTGTATTTCGATTAGACAATCTGTAGGCATAAACCTTATATCCATCACCCTTATCAGGCTTAATTAAAGCAATCAGCGTTATCAATAACCCAGCAACTCAGCCAGTGTCTTTAAATTTTGTAAGCGGTTCATGTTAATGGATTGGCTGACAATAAAAAAGGGCACCGCGGTATTTTTGTCCGGCAAGGACTTTACAAAGTCGCGTAATAACGCCGCTTGGGCTTTTGGCTCGGCCGTTAAGTCCTCCAGCCAACCACAGGGTGCACCCGACAAAATCCATCCATCCGAATGCCATTGCCAACCAGACCAGGCCTGGTGACGGCTAACCCAAGTAACCGGACGATCAAACCAAGTCCTATCTTGCTCAGGCCAGAGCTCATCAAACACCACAAAACCGGCCAACCAATCACCTAAGTCATTACACAACCGCGTCACTTCCGAATTCTTACAATTTTGGCGATCATCAATCGCCAAATACAAGGCCGTACCATCACGTCGCGCCATTAACAACTCATTAATATCTGCTTGTTGCCAAACCAACCACTCAGACTGCGCCACTAACACGGCATGATACTCATTTAAGTAATAATCAAACCGCCACTCTTGCGGCAAACCTTCCGGATAATAGTCTTTAATTAAAGATGCAGCCTGCCAATCATGCACGCCGACTGATAAGTTTTTCAACATTTGTTAACCCATTGTTTAGTCATTAGTTGAACAAACCCGATAAAAACGTTATAAATTATTTTTATCAGGTTAAGTAATAATTGTATAATACCAGCCAATTTTTAGCCCCTAGTCTATAGCGAGTTTTTCATGGTCACAACTCTGTTCTTACCTAGTTTACTTT
>DIJW01000212.1 GCA_002421475.1 Thiomicrospira sp. UBA5634
TACCAACTGAGCTATTCCCGCGTCAATGAGGGCGTATTATAGGGGCTACAGCAAAAACGTCAAGCATTATTTTACAGAAAAAAGCCTTATAAATGCGGTTGAATGGCTGTCCAAGCACCGCGTGCATATTGCCATAAAGACAACAGGGTCAAAAAGGTAGCAATAATCAACAACATAAAGCCAATCTCAACCCACGGCACACCAAACAACTGGCCGCCATAAATTAAAATACTGAGCGCAATTAATTGAAAGGTTGTTTTGTATTTGCCGGTTTTGGATACCGCCACCACCTCACTTAGCTGATGAAACGCCATCCATTCACGTAATGCGGATACCGCCATTTCTCGCATAATGATAATAATTGTCGCTAAGGTCACAACCCAATGTTGATATTCAACTGCCACAACAATTAATGCAACGGCGACAATGAGTTTGTCTGCTACCGGATCTAAGAACGCGCCCAGTTTGCTGATTGCGTTATAACGTCGCGCCAAATAACCGTCCAGCCAGTCGGTTATCGCGGCAATCACAAATACAACCATTGCGCTAAAATGCGCCCATTCAAACGGTAAATAATAAATAACTAAAAACACCGGAATTAAAAACACCCGCGCCCAAGTCATGATCATCGGAAGATTTTGCATACTCATAAACTAGCCATTCAAATTAAATTATGCCAAATTCTACCATTTAGCTAAGCCCTCTGTAGCGGCTTTATATGGGTTACGATTGTTATTTTAGCCATTGCACGCGCATACCCACTTCAATTTCACCACTGTTGGGTGCAAGCAGGTTTTGTCCAAACATAATATCGCCATTTTGTTTACGATATTGCGCCAAGGTGCGAGTGGGTTCTACACCACGTTTTGCGGTATGTAAATCAATCGAAGGAATGGAACAACGCGCGCAAGGTTTAACAATCGGCAAAACCAACTCACCGATTTGAAGTGCTTTGTGGCGATCCTCAGCATAGGGTTCTGCGCCGTCAATCACTAGATTTGGTCTAAAACGCAGCATTTCAATCGGGCTGGTTAAACGTGAGTTTAAATCATCCAGTGATGCTTGGCTAATCAGTAATAATGGAAAACAATCGGCAAACGCAACTTGATCACCAGGCCTGGCATAGTCCAAATCTACCTGCCGTTTGGCATTTGGTGCAAACCACACCAAACGCACAGCGCGCTGGAGAAACTGACTAAACCATTGATGAACTGAATCATCCGCCAACCAGGCCTGGCATTTGTCTTGCCAAACCTGTACCTCAATATACTGCGTTGTACTTGGGAGCATAATGTTTAACTTATCAAGTCCGGGCGCGGATACCACCAGTACCTTATCAGGCATAAAGCCCGGTGCTTGCTCGGAAACCTGAATTAAACACATCCTCGGACATTCGCGTTGCGTGACCATGCGGCCTTTATCATCCACCAGCATCCAACGCCGATCTCCAACTATACCGAAACGATCAAACATCGCCGTTTTAACGGTTATGCCGCCGCAGGACTTAATCGGATAGTGCCAAATTTGCGTTAAAACCAACTTAACCTCCAAAGCAGGCCTGGCGCAAGGCTTGCATTTGCGCTAAGCCTTTTTCGCGCGCCAATTTGATATTGGTATGCGGAATACTATCGGGATCAGGATGATGTGAAAGTGCGCGCTCCAAACTCGCTTCGCGGATTAAATGCATCATCGGATAGGGTGAACGATTAGTGTAGTTGGCCGCGTCGTTTTCATCCGCATCGGCAAAACAATAATCTGGATGAAAACTGGCGACTTGATAAATACCTTCGTAGCCTTCTGCAACAATCAGTCTTTCCGCTAAATCCATTAAATCCAGATAATCAAAAAAGCCTTCAAAACCGTATGAAATAATCAATAAACTGGTTTCAATTTCATCGTTTTCGTCTAAACGCTGACACTCATCAAGTAACCACTGCAGTAAGGTCGCCTTATCTTGGCTTTGATTAACCGTATAAAACACCCGTCCAGCATCAACTTCACGTTTAGCAAAAGGGCAAAAATTTAATCCGACCACCACTGTCTCCACCCAACGTCGAGTTGGTTCAATCCATTGTGCTAATGCTGTTTCAGTGTGTGGCATAAGTTAATCTCCGTGAAAATGATCATAAATTCTTTGCGCTACTTTAGCGCTGACACCCGCCACTTTTGCCAGTTCCGATGCAGCGGCATTTTTTACCTGCTCCAAACCGCCAAAGTGCGTCAATAATGCCTTGCGGGTTTTGGGGCCAACCCCTTCTATCGTTTCTAACGCTGATTGTGTTTGCGCTTTTTGCCGGCGGGCACGATGGCCGGTAATCGCAAACCGATGCGCTTCATCACGAATATAGTTAATCAGATGCAACGCAATATCGTCTGCTTCCAGATCAATTCCTTCGTCATCATTAGGCGTATACAGAATTTCCAACCCGGCTTTACGCCCCTCACCTTTTGCCACCGACACCAGCGGAATAGATTCCAACTCAAGGTTTTTTAACACCTCAATCGCTTGATTAAGCTGGCCTTTACCGCCATCCACAATAATTAAATCCGGCAACACCGCCGCTTCCGTTTTTAAACGTTGATACCGTCGGGTTAATGCCTGATGCATCGCCGCATAATCATCGCCGCCGGTAATGCCCTCAATATTAAACTTGCGATACTGCTGCGTCATCGGCACACCATCAACAAACACCACGCAACTGGCGACGGTTTGCTGCCCCATGGTATGACTAATATCAAAACATTCCATGCGTTTTGGTGGTACGGGCAGCATCAATACATCTTGCAAGGCATTCAACCTATCCTGCTGGGTCGATTTTTGTGTGAGATGTTGTTTTAATGCGCTGTTGGCATTGGTTAAGGCTAACTGAGCCAATCCTTTGCTGGTAGCTTGGGTCGCCTGTTTAATTTGTACCGCTTGTTGTTTTTTATCGCTTAACCACTCCACCAACCAGGCCTGGTCATCGGGCTTTTCGCTGGTTAATAAGGTTTTCGGAATCGGATGCGTTTCATAATGCTGGCTAATAAACGCCGCCAACACTTCATCGGTTGCACCCTGTGTAGCTGCTTTGGGGAAGTAGTTTTCACTGCCCCACAAATGACCTCCACGATACAACATTAAAGTGACACACAATTGCCCTGCCTGTTCCGCGACCGCCAACACATCTAAATCTTGCGAGCCGGGTTGATTAATTAAATGCTGACTTTGTACGGCTCGCAAAGCAGAAATTCGATCACGTATTTGAGCCGCTTTTTCAAACTCTAACGCCTCTGCCGCGCTTTCCATTTGAGCGCCCAACTCTTCAATAACTTCAAAACTTTTACCTTCCAAAAACATTAAAGTCAGGCGTACATCTTCTGCATAATCAGTCGCGCTAATTTTGCCGACACAAGGCCCGGAACAACGTTTAATTTGATATTGCAGACAAGGACGCGAGCGATGATTAAACACACTATCGGCACACTGACGTACCGGAAATATTTTCTGTAAGGCTTGCAAGGTTTGATGCACGGCACCGGCGTTCGGGAACGGGCCAAAATAACGCCCGACTTTACGTTTTGCACCGCGATGAAAACTTAACGCAGGATAATCTTTTGCTGTCGAAACAAAGACATACGGATAAGACTTATCATCCCGAAACAACACGTTATAACGTGGGTTAAGCCGTTTAATTAAAGTATTTTCAAGAATCAACGCCTCAGATTCGGTATCGGTAACTGTAACCTCAATGCGTGCTACCTGCTCCACCATCGCCTGAGTTTTAATCGCTTGCTGCTGTTTGACAAAATAACTTGATACACGGCGTTTCAGGTTTTTGGCTTTGCCGACATAAATCACCACACCCTGCGCATTTATCATTTGATAAACACCCGGCCGCTCGGTTAAATTGGCTAAAAACGCCTTTAAATCAAACTCAAAATCCTGCGACATGCTGCATCCAAAGCGGTTAAAATTAGTCAAACATTATAGGTCATATTCATAGGAAGCACGAATGGAACAAAACCAAAATCCTTGGACAAGTAATCAACAAGTTGATTCAAATACGTCTTACGTTAACAACGAAAAAGCGCCATTGGATCGTTTAGCGGATGCGGCCGATGCGTATATCAAACAAGAACGTTGGTCACGCCGTTGGAGTAATGGCTTAAAGGCAATGATTGCTTTATATATTTTAGTCTCGATCTTTATGCTT
>DIJW01000019.1 GCA_002421475.1 Thiomicrospira sp. UBA5634
CCAACCCCCTCCCATCAAGGGAGGGTGCTTAATGCACTAATCAACTACACCGGCACTTTGACCAATTCTAATAAGCGTTGAATCAAAGCATCCGCGGTCCAACCTTTGGCGCGACCGGCAAAACTTAATGCCAAACGATGGCGCAATACATCCGGCGTTAAACGCATTACATCATCCGGCGTCACATAATCACGCCCTTGCAACCAAGCGTAAGCACTGGCGGCGTGTAACAAGGCCAGTGACGCACGCGGTGATGCACCGACTTCTAATACACCTTCGAGTTCTTTATCTAACGCGTCCAACTTACGCGTCGCTGCGACTAACGCCACCAGATATTTTTCCACCGGTTCGGCGACGTGTAACTCAGCTACTTCGCGGCGGGCATCCAGCACGTTTTGCGGCGTTAGGCTGGACGTGTCTTTTTCTTTGTCGATGCCGTAATGTTTCGCACGGTCGCGGCGCAAAATTTCCAGCTCTTCCGTTTCGCTGGGATAATCCAACACCACATGCAACATAAAACGATCCATTTGCGCTTCCGGCAACGGATACGTGCCGCTTTGCTCCAATGGGTTTTGCGTGGCCATAACAATAAATAAATCCGGCAGAGCGCGGGTTTGGCCGCCGGCGGTAACTTGTTTTTCTGCCATCGCTTCTAATAACGCCGACTGCACTTTCGGCGGCGCGCGGTTAATTTCATCCGCCAATACGATTTCATTAAAAATCGGTCCTTTGACAAACGTCAACCCGCCGCTATTTGGGTCAAGAATATCCGACCCCATCACATCACCCGGCATGAGATCAGGAGTAAATTGAATGCGCTGAAAACTGGCGTGTACGCCGTTGGCGAGGGTTTTCACCGCGGTAGTTTTCGCCAGTCCGGGCGGCCCTTCCAATAACACATGCCCGCCGGTAAGCATCGCAATCATCATGCGTTCCAACAGCGCTTCTTGGCCGACAATCGTTTTTTGTAAATGGGTTTTGAGCGCCATAAAGGCGTGTTGCGTTGACATAAAGCAATCCTTTGTTACGGAGCAAACAAGCATTCAACTAAGCGGTTGAATATAAGCAATCGCGCTGTATTTATCAAGTATTTTCCAGTCAACCAGGCCTGGTTGGCCACTAAATGTTTTTGGGGCATAAAAAATCGTGTTTATTCCCGCGTTTAATCGACTTTATATTTCGCATGACAACTCATGCAATTGTTCATTATTTTAGCGGTAAACAATAATAATTCGTCAGTCGGGTCAGTTTCTGCGCGAATGATCAATTCTTCAAACATCAAATGCGTTGGCCCACCGATAGATTTAAACTCGTCATCCAATTTAGCCCGCACCGAATCGGGCGTAGCGCGCGCCATTCGATTACCCGAATATTGAGCCGCTTTAATGATCATGTCGCGATCATCCAACGCGATGCCGTGAATCACCCCCTGAATGCTGCCGAGCATTTGTTGCATTTCCGCCAGAAACTCCGCTTTTTCCGCCGGATTTAAACCCAAACTTTTACGGGGATCAATCACTTCCGCTGCCTGCAAAGGCAAGCTAAATAACAGCACCAAGCCTGCTAATAATCTATTCATAATTTTCATGTCTGAGTTCCTTTTGCACTGCAAATTCAATGTACCCTACATCATACAACCGCTTTAACAATGCAATATATCAATAAGGCTGTTTTTGTGAAACCTGGCGGTTTAAAAAACTTTTATCGGGTTTCACAGTATAATTGCCGCTTTATTTTTAACTGATTGATTAACACCATGTATTTAAATTCATTTCACACGTCAGATGACCAGATTGTTCGCATCACACCGGAGCAAGGCAGTCGCTTTGCTAAAGAGGTTTCTGACGACTTTAATCCGTTACACAACCATGACTCAAAACGTTTTTGTGTGCCGGGTGATTTATTGTTTGCATTAAGTTTAGCGCGTTACGGCATTGCACAATCCATGGCATTTAAATACACCGGCATGGTGGGTAAAGACGTTGATTTGGTGTTTCCAGCTGAAACGGCTGACGCGTTTTCAATAAAAGACGTGAATGATAAACCTTATTTAGAAATCAGCCGTACGGGTGAGATCAATCAAAATTTAGCGCTAATCGAAGCATTTTCGCGTGCGTATGTTGCGTTTTCCGGTCACAGCTTTCCGCATATTTTGGTACCGTTAATGGAACAAAATAACGTGATGATTAATCCGGAAAAACCGATGGTAATTTACGAAAGCATGGCGTTTGAGTTTGATCACCAAGACGCCAATCAACCGGTACTCGAGTTAGTTGACAGCAGTTTAGAAATGAATGGCAAACGCGGTTTGGTTCGGATGCAATTTGCCATTAACGAAAATGGTGAATCCATCGGATCGGGTTATAAAACCATGGTATTAAGTGGTTTACGTGATTATGACCAAGAATTGATTGATGGTTTGATTGAGCAATACGAACAAGCCAAAACAGCTTATCGCACCTAACAAAAACGCGTTCCGCTTAGACGGGGAACGCGTTTTAATAACCCCAGCGCAAAAACCTATTGCGTAATAAAATCCGCTACTGCAGCGGCGCTGTCTTCGTTATACAAATCCATAAAGAAATGATCGGCGCCGTCCAGCATTAGAGTTTGGACATTTTTCAAACTGCCCAATGCTTCAATCGCCGCCGGTAAGTCCGCCACCACATCATCTTCAGAACCCATAATTACCAAAGTCGGTTTTTTGGCTGACTTTAATAAGGTCGGGGTATCAAACTGCGGTTTAAGGCTGTAGTAATCCACAAACGAAGCCGCCGCAACCTGTGCTTTTTCGCAATAGATAAAATCGACGTCTTGCATCAGTTCATTACCTTTACCGGCTTTAACCAGCTTCTGCGCTTGCGGCATCACGCTTGAAACCGGCTTGCCGTAGCGTTTTTGATAATCTTGATGCGATTGCTGTTTACCGGTCGCCGGCGCCCACAACACCACTTTATTGATTTGTGCACGGTCACGCTCAGTGGCAAACCAAGCAATTTGGTTGCCGCCGCGTGAATGCCCCATCAAGGTCACTTGTTTCGCACCTTGTTTCTGCAACCAATCTAACCAAAAACCAACCTCATCTAACGCATCGGTGTGCTTATGCGTGTGTGGCACGGCACAATCATACTCACCCTGGCGATCATTTAAGCCCAGCGACAAGTTAATCGACAACGAACTGATGCCTTGCGCAGCGAGGTTGTTTTGCAACTCCATATAGGTTGAACGGTTTTTATGCGTGAGGGTGCCATGCAATAACAATACAAACTCATCGCCATAACCTTTGCCATCAGCGAACTCCAAATTGGCATTGACGGTTTGACCTTTAAAACTTTGTTTGATTTCTTCCGCTTGCACCAGGCCTGCAAAAGCAAAAGCGACGCTAAACAAGCCGACGAGTGCGGAATTTTTGATTACGTTTTTCATAAGTCTCCTCCTACAGAGATGGTTTTTTGATTTTTTATTCCCCCTCCCAGCGCACCCAAAGGGCATAAAGGAGGGGTTAGGGGAAAGGTGTGTATGACCGTTAAATTCACCCTCACCCCGACCCTCTCCCATCAAGGGAGAGGGAGTACAACATTTCACATGTCTTTACAGCTTCACGCTTTTCATTCCCCCTCCCTCAGGGAGAGGGAGTACAACATTTCCAATGTCACAATTTTTTATAGCTTCACGGGTTTTAACGCTAAGTGTACCCATAAGCCGGACAAAAACATCATCGCGCCGACAAAATAAAACGGCCATTCCACCGAGTCGGTGTAAAACGCCAACAAACCCATTAACAACGCACCGGCGGCATAACCAAAATCACGCCAAAAACGATAAATGCCTAATATCCCCGCGCGTTGTTTCGGTTGGCATTGATCGGCCACCGCCGCGCCCAAAGTTGGATATAACATCGCCATACCCAGCCCCATCAGTGCCGCCAACCCCGACCAAGCCAAAACCGTATCCACCAGTACAAAACCCACGCTGGCCAACGCGCATAACCAAAAACCGCCGACAATCAAAATGCGTCGTCCGTATTTGTCCGATGCAGGGCCGGTAATCAGTTGTGACGCGCCCCACACCACCCCATAAATTGCAATAATCGCACTCGCTTCAACCAAGGTTTGCGCTTGCGCCATTAGATACACCGGCATAAAAATCCACACTAATGCATCAATAAACTTTTCCACCAGGCCTGCTTGGTTTAACGCAATCAACTGCGGGTGTTTAAAAGTCGCTATTACAAAAGCCTGGCCTAGAGTTTGTCGTTCACCGTCATCGCCATGGTTTTGATTGTGCTGTTGTTGGTGCAAGTCCGACCAAGGGCGAGTGTCTAACACTTTCCAAATCGCCAACAACAAACCCAGGCCGATGACCACCAAACCAAAACCCAACAGCGCTTCGCGTGCACCATAAACTTGCGCTAAATACGCCGTTAGCCAACCGGCTAAACCGACCGCCGCATAACCGGAAAATTCGTTGAGGCCGTTAATTAAGCCTTTTTGATTGGCTTTGGCTAAATCCAACTTACTGTTTAACGCCATCGACCAGCATAGTCCTTGGTTTAAACCCAAAAACACCATCGCCCATACAATCCACGACCAATCCTGTGCGTAATAAATCAAAAATGGCACAGGTAGCGCCAAAATCCAGCCGACGACCAATAAACTGCGCCGCCCCCACACTTCGCTTAAATGCCCGGCGATGAGGTTCATCGTGGCCTTTACCAAACCGAAAACCAGTACAAACATCACCAAACTCATAAAGGCTTGCGCCGCCAAACCAAACTCAGTTTCCGCCAGGCCTGGTACCACGGTGCGGGTCATACCCAACGCTAAACCGACTAAAAACACCTGAATCAACTGCTGGCTGATTTGATGTAAATTCACTCTAATTCCATGTGCAACTTGCATAGCTATTTCCATATTCAACTAAGTAGTTGAATATTAGCCGACAAATCCGTATAGTGTCAAATCATCATTCACAGCAAATGGAGTCACACGATGTTTTTATTCCAACATACGCCCGATTCAGAACCCGGTTCTTTGTCTTATATGCTTGGTTGTGTCGGCCAAGGTTTAGCGATTGCGGTAGACGTACATCAAGACGAAGTGGAATTGTATTTAGAAAAAGCGGCGCAAAAAGGCGTCAAAATCGCCTATGTGATCGACACGCATGTGCATGC
>DIJW01000189.1 GCA_002421475.1 Thiomicrospira sp. UBA5634
TGGATAAACGCCGAACAATTAACGCAAATCTGCCCCGATCCGGAGCACCAGGCCTGGTTATTGGAGCGCGGTTCACTCACGCTCAAACTACGCCAAACCTGTCCGGCTTTAAAAGTGAAGGTACTCGATGAAGCTTTTGCTTCACCCTTGGTTGATGAAGCAGAAAAACTGCATATCGAACCCAACCACCAGGCCTGGTTGCGCTGTGTGCAAATCGAATGCGAAAACCAACCTTTAATCTACGCACGCACTGTTATTCCGCATTTCAATGCCAACAATCCTTGGCATCAAATTCAGCAACTCGGCAACCAACCGCTCGGTGAAATCTTGTTTAGCCGTAACGATTTACAACGCTCCGAATTTGAGTTTTGTTTGTCAAATCACTGGCCAGAGCTTAATCAATCCCTACTTGCTCGCCGCTGCATCTTTATCCAAAACCAGGCGCCATTATTACTCACCGAAGTTTTTATCGACTTTCCTTAACCACCAGGCCTGGTTGGCAACAAAAACCTGTTCGCACCTTCAAAGCCTTGACTTATGACAAAGATTGCCATAATGTTAATTGAAACTTTTTTGAGGAACGATGCTATGGCTACAATGAATATTTCACTGCCCGACCAAATGAAAAACTGGGTGGAAGAATCTGTTCAGACTGGACTTTATGCTAATGCGTCCGATTATGTACGTGACTTAATTCGTCGCGATCATCTTAAAATGGCCGAATTACGCCAAGCTTTAATTGAGGGTGAAAACTCCGGTATCGCAACCGAGTTTGATCTAGATGCGTTTATAAACAGCAAAAAAGCAGCACAATGAAAATTGAGTTCACGCCCAAAGCACAAGATGATCTTAGTACGATTTGGGATTACACCATACAACAGTGGGGTGTGGCGCAGGCTGAAAGTTATATCAGAAAAATTTGGGCGACGATTGAGAGCTTAAACTCCAGTCACAATGCTGCGCAAGATGCCGCATATATTCGTGCCGACTATCGCAAAGTTCAGTCTGGTGCGCACGTCATATTTTTTAAACAAACCTCCACAACCATAACAGTTATCCGTATCTTGCAACAACGCATGGATATTGAGCGCAATCTTTAAAAATGTGATGATCTACAGAGCGACTTACTCTTTAACCTCTTGGTCACGGAACACCTGCTCAAACATCGGCACCAGATATTTATTGCCGTATTCGCTAAACATTAGCGAGCCGCTGATAATCCTCGGCGGATAAAACGGTGTCATACAATCCAACTGATTCGTTCCAGCGTTTTTCAATACCGGTGTAAGACAAGCTGGCATCCTCATAGCGCTTGAACTTGTAAACCGCATCATTCATTAAACCGCTATTAAAGACTCCCAAACTGACTAACAAGCTGAAATCTTTTTTATCTAAGCCTGTTACCTTTTTAAATAGGTCTGGCTCTAATTCGGTAATCACGTCTTTTAAACTGCGCTCACGATAATCGGTTAAATACATAAATACCGGTACGCGTGTAGCAAACTTAATCAATTTTTCTTGAATTTGTTTACGCAGTGATTTCATTTCCTTTTCCTGCTCAGAAAGTTGCTTTTTTTCCTTTGCACTTAAGGGTTTATCATTTGCTTTTTCTTTTGTTTTTTTCACGGCATCCGACTTGTTAATAATCGTTTCTATATCCTGATTCAGACTGCGAAAACCTTCGATACGCATCAACGCATTTAATGCCTCCTCATTGCGAATCAGGCGCTCAAGCGTACCATTATCCACGTTCACCAATAACGCACTTTCCCAGCGCCGCGCTAACAATGTGGCAGTTGTACCGCTCATCGCCATATCCAAAATCCCCGCAGCATCAATTTGCTTCATCGAACTGCCGTCATAAGCCAGCACGGGTAAAAATTGTATAAACTCAGCGACTTTGATTTCTGGATTAGATTCATCGACATTTAATCGACAAGCGTAATCAGATATTTGTCGTAATGCTCGATCCGGTGCAAAGTCAAACACATAGCATTCATTTTTGACAATCAGTTCGTTATTAGGGTCATTGGGATTATGTCCGCGCAAAACCCAAGGCGTTTGCACTCGAAATGCCGCTTGAAAGTAGGTTTCAGGGCTTGATGCATTCCGCAACATAAAAATACCCGTCCAGGGTGCAACCGATACTCCAGTCGTCAATTTACCGCAGGACAAGGTGATGGTTTTGGTTTCGAGCGGGTTAGCCATCGCTTTTTTAACGGGTGGCAATGCGGCCACACCGATACCAGCTTCCGCGCCAGCCGCTACAATGATGTTGAAATCATGGTAAAAACGGTTTTGCCTTTGTTTTAGCAAGTTCGCCATCGCATAACAGCTCGCCACCGTCGGTAAAAACCAAAAGGTATGCGAAAGCACTTGTAATAAACGAATATCGGCAAACGGCATAGGGGGCTTTTCTGCGCCAAGTTTCAGATTATCCACTGTCGTTTCGGCAAATGCACCACGAATCAAATTCAACCAGTTTTGCACTTCATTCTCGTATTTAAAACGCGCTAAATCACCCTCACCCTCGGCTTTAAAAAATTCGTTTAAATCAAACTCATTAAACTCACCTTTCATTGCGACTTCACGAATCGCATCAGGTAATTGATAAGTTAACATCACCATACGGGGCAAGGCTGCGTAAGGATTGACCAGGCCTGGTTGTTTTTTCGACCAGTCGTACTTGGCTTTTTGTTCATCC
>DIJW01000142.1 GCA_002421475.1 Thiomicrospira sp. UBA5634
ATTAAACACCACATAACCAGTCATGATTTTGGTCAAACTGGCCGGTTCGATTTTCATGTCGGCAGCTTTTTCAGTAATGACCGCGCCGCTGTGATAATCCGTGACATAGTAGGCAGTTCCGGCAATGGAAGGCGGTACCGGCGAAACAAAAGGCGTTGGGTTTGCGTTAACGCCTGCAACCAACATGAAAAACAGAATAAAGAACGCGAAAAAAGTCTGGTACAACGAGGTTTTCATAGTTTAGGTAGCCATTAGTTTCTTAAGTTTTAAAATCAGCTTAATTTATCATAAATCGAGCTTGACCGAAACCTTTGTCATGGCGTTAGTTAATTGGAGAGCATTTTTTTGTGGGTTTGAATAGACATTAAAATGCCAAAACTAATCATCAAGGTAACCATTGATGTGCCACCATAACTGACTAATGGTAGGGGGACTCCCACTACCGGCAGCATTCCGCTTACCATGCCGATATTAACCGTAAGGTAAACAAAAAATGTCATGGTAAAGCTGGCGGCAATCAGGCGACTAAAGTTGTCTTGCGCTTGGTAGGCGATGTACATGCCGCGTAACAGTACAAACGCATATAACAGCAATAGGATCACCACACCAATCAGACCAAATTCTTCGGCAAATACCGCAAAAATAAAGTCGGTAGTACTTTCGGGCAAAAATTCCAGATGGGCTTGTGTGCTGCCTAAAAATCCTTTGCCGTCAACCCCACCTGAACCGATGGCAATTTTGGATTGAATAATATGGTAACCACTGCCTAAGGGATCGGATTCGGGATCAAGGAAGGTTAAAACACGCTGTTTTTGATAGGCATACATAAAGTTCCAGGCGATTGGAATACTCGCTCCGATTGCCGCAACCACCAGCAAAATAACTTTCCATGGCAGACCGGCAAAAAACAGTACAAAAATACCGCTCATGGCGATTAATATTGAGGTTCCGAGGTCGGGCTGAACCACAATTAAGCCGGCGGTTAAACCAACTAAAAATACGCCCAGTAGCAACCGTAGCGGTGGTGGAGGAAAATCGGTATAGGCAAACAACCAAGCCACCATCATCGGTAACGCCAGTTTCATTAATTCGGACGGTTGAAAACGCACAATACCAAAATCTAACCAACGCTGTGCACCTTTACCCATATCACCGAATAACAAGACTGCGATCAGCATAATTAAACCGATCAAAAATACCCAAGGGGTAAAAATCACTAATTTAGATGGCGATATTTGTGCAAAAACAAACATCACACCCAGTGCTACCAAAATTCGGAAAGCTTGCTGTTTAGCAACGTCCGGGTCACCGCCTGATGCGCTGTAGACCACAATTAGACTGGTTGATAACAGTAATATTAGTCCGAGTAATAACCAACCGTCTAAGTGGAGTTTGGCGAGTAACGTTTTAGGTGTCACGTACAGTGGGTCGTTATTCGAAGTGATTGATTTAATCATGGTTTTTGTAATTCTTTAAGGTAATAGTTAATGACTTGAAGGCCAACCGGCGCCGCAACACGTCCACCACCACCGGCATGCTCAACGATGACACTAATCGCGATTTCAGGTCGATCTACCGGCGCAAAACCAACAAATAACGAATGGTCATGTAAACGTTGTTCCAACTCTGATTCGTTGTAATCGCCGTCATTAAGACTGAATACCTGCGCGGTACCGGTTTTTCCGGCGGCCTTAAATGTTAAATGCCGGCCTGAATTCCAAGCTGTGCCGCGCGGGGTGTGAACCGTCGCTTCCATGGCGGATATAACATGCTCCCAGTGCTGTCGATTTTTAATCGGAATTTGCGCAGGAGGTTGCAGTTCTCGATTTATGAGTAAGTGTGGCGTAATGATACGACCCCGATTTGCTAACACCGAGGTTGCTTTTGCAAGCTGGAGGGGGGTGGCGAGGTTATAGCCTTGTCCGATAGAGGAAATAATGGTTTCCCCGCGAAACCATGCTTTGCCATAGGTTGCCATTTTCCATGCTTGGGATGGCAAGATACCTGATGCTTCACCCGGTAAGTCAATGCCGGTAATTTGGCCAAATCCGAAAGGTGATAGGATGTCATGAATGCTGTCAACACCCATATCTAGACTGAGTTTGTAATAGTAGGTGTCGACTGACTCAACAATAGAGCGGAAAAGATCTGTCCAACCATGACCGTCTCGGCGCCAGTTACGATAACGGCGGTCTTGAAATTCAAAATAACCTGGATCAAACATGGTTTCTTGCATGGTTGTGAAATTATGTTCAAGAGCCCCTAAACCAATAAAAGGCTTGGTTGTGGAACCCGGAGGATATTGTCCGCGTGAAGCACGATTGATAAGCGGTTTGTGCGGATCGTTTAATAATGCGTTGTAATTTTGATGATCAATTCCATCAACGAATAGGTTTGGATCAAAGCCCGGCGAACTCACAAACGCTAGAATTTCACCGTTTTCAGGGTTCATTGCTACCACTGCGCCGCGCCGATTACTCAATAACATTTCGGCATAACGTTGCAGGCGAATGTCGATGGTTAAGCGTAAATCCTCACCCGGTTGTGCAGGAATGGTTTCGAGTGTACGAATTACCCGTCCTTGAGCATTTCTTTCAACTTTTTGCAGACCGGGTTGACCAAGTAACTTATCTTCGTAAAAACGTTCAACACCCGTTTTACCAATGATGTCGGTGCCTCTGTAACGATTGCGATCGACTCTTTGCGCAGNNGCTGTCATGCCTGTAAACTCGTTTAAGGCGCGCATTGAGGGTTACACCGTTAAATTGGTATGAGTTGACTGCAAAAAATGCGGCTTCTTTTTCATTGAGGGTGTAGGGTAAAGTGATCGAACGATAACGCGGAGTATGACGCAATTGTTTGCCAAATTGAGTTAATGTCTCTTCTTTAATATTTGGAATTAATGCATGAATTTGTGTCAGTGTTTTATCAATGTTGTGTATCAGTTCACGCTGAAAAAGTAACGAAAAAACAGGTTCGTTATCAACAAGAATGGTACCGTTTCGATCAAAAATTTTACCTCGAGCAGGTGCAATAGCTTCCACTGAAATACGGTTACCTTCGGATAAGCCTAGGTACTGTTCGTGGTTTAACCATTGTAAGTAGGTCATGCGGGAAATCATGAATAACATGATTGTGACCACAATAAGAAGTGCAACCGCCAAGCGGTTCGCGAAGACAATTTTTTGTCTTAATCGTGATTGAGTTTCATCAAATTGGAGGCGATTCATCTATTAATACTAAAGGGTAGAGATGCGATTGGATAAACCGCGTAATAACGATACTACCAATGGCCATAATAAGGCGGCTACGAACGGCATAAGCCAATATATCCAAAACATTTCTTCGTGCAGGGATGGCGCAAAAAACAGTGAAAACAGAAACTGATATAACAACAGATAAAAACCAATAATCAGGCTTTGCTGCCAAACTCGATAACTGCGGAAACGTAATCGAATACGTAACATCAGAAACGTAAGTAATACAAACAATAAAGCATGACTGCCGAGTAAGGTTTGATAAAGGGCATCGTAGAGTAAACCTAATATAAATGCGGTAATCAAGTGGGAGTTACGCAGTAATTGGACGCTCCAAAATAACACCAGTATTAAAGCCAGTGGCGGTAATATTTGCAGCAATGGTTCACGTAATGAAAAAATATTGATGATAATGCCAACGATATAGCTGGTTATTACCAGAAATTTAACCTGATGAAATTCAATTTCCTGAAACTTATCACTCATAAGTTGGCTCACGACGATGGGAGAGTATTAGTACTTCATAACTGCTGTGAATGTCAGCGATTGGTTTTGCTTGAATATTCAAGTAGGGCAGCGCAGGGTTTTCGCTGACGGAGATGACTTCTGCAGCGGGGTAACCTGCAGGAAACACGCCGCCAAGACCAGATGTCACCAAAACGTCACCGACTTCAACAGAGCTGTCGAGCGGAATGAATTCGAGGCTGACAAGATCATTGCCAAGGCCAGTTAAAATCCCACGCTGTCCGGTGCGTTGAATCCTAACCGGTAGCTGATGTTCTTGATCAGTGATCAGTAAAACACGACTGGTTACAGGCGTGGTGCTTACTACTTGCCCCATAATTCCATAGGCATCAATAACCGCTTGGTTAGCTTGTACATTGTCCATTGCGCCTTTATTGACGGTCAGAAACTGAGATACTGAGCTTGAACTGTAATGAAGGATGCTGGCGATTTTAAGTGACTGCATATCCATTCTACCGGTTGTGCCTAATAATCGGCGCAAACGATCCAGCTCCATTTCTAAACTGTCTAAACGTTGCAATTTAGCTTTAAGCATCAGGTTTTCGGTTTTAAGTTGTAACAGTTCTTTTTCCAGCAAAGCTTGGTCAGTTACACCTTGCATATACCAGTGATGGACTTGTGAGGGAAGTGCGGCAACACGTTCGAGTGGCTCGAGCGTTGTGGTGAGTAGGCTTCTGAATGATCCCATGTACTGGCCATAATGATCAGAAGCCATTAAAAAAACACTTAAGATAAAGGCCACAACAAAGTGGACACCATCTTGTTGTGGGGAGGTAGCGTTCAGGCTAATGGTATAACTCCTAGTTTAGCCAAGGGCTAGGGATTAATCGTGTGAAAACACGTCCATGCCTTTTTCGTCCATCAATTCAAGTGCACGGCCACCACCACGTGCAACGCAGGTTAGTGGGTCATCTGCAACAATAACCGGTACACCGGTTTCTTCGCTCAAACGTGTGCTTAGATTGCGTAGTAATGCACCACCACCTGTTAACACAATACCATGCTCAGCCACGTCGGCACCTAGTTCTGGCGGTGTACGTTCTAATGCACTTCGCACGGCGCCAACAATCGCAGATAGAGGCTCTTGCAATGCTTCAAGTATTTCGTTGCTGTTAAGCACGAAACTTCTCGGTACACCTTCAGCTAAGTTACGACCACGTACTTCAATTGTCTTGGGTTGCGGCTCGTAATAAGCGGTACCAATTTCATGCTTGATTTTTTCTGCGCTGGCTTCACCGATTAACATGCCGTAGTTGCGGCGTACGAATTTAATAATGGCATCATCGAAACGATCTCCACCCACTTTAACGGAGTCCGAATACACAATACCGTTTAATGATAATGTGGCCACTTCAGTTGTTCCGCCACCGATATCAACTACCATTGAACCACTGGCTTCGCTAACCGGCATGCCAGCGCCAATCGCGGCAGCCATAGGTTCTTCAATCAGGAATACTTGACGTGCACCGGCACCAGCAGCCGACTCACGAATTGCGCGGCGCTCAACTTGAGTAGAACCACAAGGAACACACACCAATACTCGCGGACTCGGTTGGAAAAACTTTGCTTCATGAACTTTACGAATAAAAGCCTGCAGCATTTTCTCTGTGACATGAAAGTCCGCAATAACGCCGTCTTTAAGTGGGCGAATTGCGCTAATGTTGCCGGGTGTGCGCCCTAACATTTGTTTTGCTTCGTTACCGACTGCGACAATGGTTCTGTTGCCTCTGCCATTGTCTCTAATGGCTACTACGGAAGGCTCGTTAAGTAGGATGCCTTGACCTCTTGCGTAAATTAGGGTGTTAGCGGTGCCGAGGTCGATAGATAAGTCGTTAGAGAATAAGCCGAGGATTTTTCGAAACATGGAGTTTTTTCCTAAAAAAAGGTGTTCAAAATTAGGGTGCCGCTTATTTTATACCAAATAGAAACGGATTTTTTATAAATTAACACTAAAACTTAGCGTGTAATGCAAATTGTTCGGCTTGGGTGAGCCGGCCAACACTAGCAAGGTTTTTATGCCGTTTAATATTTATGTCTCTCTATTTAGCACGAAAATGTAACTGTAATAGTGCGAGTTTTGGTCATCGAACTTTGTGCGTCAAGCTTAACTGTGGTAACTTATAACGCTTTTGATATTGAGTCAATGTTCGTTCGAATATTTCCTTTATTATCGTGTTATCACAATGCAAAGACTGGCGGTATTATCTGGCGGTCTGGCGCAAAATCGAGTTCGAATTAAGCGACTTGATCTTTTATTGTCGGTCGTTTTTGGTTGTTAAGAGGAGTAAGTGGTGTCTTTAGCACATTCTGAAGTGGAAAAAATTGCGCAATTGGCGGCGATTGCCATCCAGCCAAATGATGTTGATGCTGTTGGGCAGAAGTTGTCGAATATTCTAGATTTATTTGCGCAGTTAGCCGCTGCGGATACGGACAGTATTGATCCGATGGCGCATCCGTTAGATCAGGTGCAGCGTTTGCGTGATGATGTGGTGACTGAAACGGATCAACGTGAAAAATTCCAGGCGATTGCGCCGGCGGTTGAGGACGGTTTATACCTCGTACCTAAAGTGATTGAGTGAGATTTAAAACCCTATGCATACTTTATCAATTAAACAATTAAGTGAACGTTTGCAGTCTAAACAGATTAGCAGCGTCGAGCTCACACGCTATTTTTTACAGCGCATTGAACAATTAGATTCTGCTTTAAACAGTTTTGTTACGGTGACACCTGAGTTAGCCCTAACGATGGCAGAGCAAGCTGATGCGTTAATAGCAGCAGGTAATGCACATCCTTTAACGGGGATCCCGATGGCGCATAAAGATATTTTTTGCACGGAGGGTGTGCGGACTTCATGCGGTTCAAAAATGCTGGATAACTTTATCGCTCCGTATGATGCGCACGTGGTAACGCAGCTTAAAAATATTGTGATGCCAATTTTGGGTAAAACCAATATGGACGAGTTTGCAATGGGTTCTTCCTCTGAGTCGAGTTTTTATGGCGCGACCAAAAACCCTTGGGATTTGAATGCAGTTCCGGGTGGCTCGTCCGGCGGATCAGCGGCCGCTGTAGCGGCAGGCCTGGTGCCTTTTGCCACGGGAACGGATACCGGTGGTTCGATTCGACAACCGGCGGCATTTTGCGGGATTTCCGGTATCA
>DIJW01000118.1 GCA_002421475.1 Thiomicrospira sp. UBA5634
TTTTTTGTTTTTAGTATTTTATTTATGCAAGCTCTGCGTTGCATTTCGAGTCGTGTGCGAGTTGTACACCACTACGAATGCGCTTTGATCTTGGCAAAAACGCCACCAAAAAATGTGAGTTAAAAAAACCGGCACAAGCCGGTTTTTTTATGGTTTGAAAAAATAAGATTTTTAACCACCAGGCCTGGTGGTCAGGATTTGTATTTGGTTAAAACGGACAGCCCATTGCACGCGCGTTAGCTTTAACTTTTTCACGTTCGGCGGCATCCGCTTCGGCATCAAAACCCTCGCGTTCCGCCCAGCCTTGGGTGTGTTGTAACACGATATCCGCCAGCGCTTCCAAGTGATCTTGGCGGCTGTTGAGTGCTTTGATATAGCTGAACTTTTCACCACCTGCGTGTTCAAAATATTCGCGGTTTTCGCCGTCGATTTCTTCAATCGTTTCTAAACAATCTGCCGAGAAGCCCGGGCAAATAACTTGTACATGTTTAACGCCTTCACTTGGTAAGGCTTTCATGGTGGCGTCGGTATAGGGTTTAATCCATTCTTCTTTGCCAAATAATGATTGGAAGGTGACGCGATATTGGTCTTTGCTTAGGCCGAGTTCTTCCGCCACTAAACGCGAAGTAACATGGCATTCGCAGTGATAAGGATCACCGTTGTCTAAATAACGTTGTGGTACGCCGTGGTAAGACATCACCAGCAAATCCGGCTGGCCGTGTTCAGCTTGGTGTTCACGAATTGAGTTGGCGAGGGCTTTGATATACAGCGGGTTACGGTGGTAGTGGTTTACAAAACGTAACTCCGGTAACCAGCGCCAGCCGCGTAACACTTCGGTGAGTTTGTCGAAGGTGGAGGCGGTGGTTGCACCTGCATATTGCGGATACAACGGGATAACGATTAGGCGTTGTACACCTTGGGCTTCCATTTTTTTGAGTGCTGATTCAATCGACGGATTGCCGTAACGCATCGCTAATTCACACACCACTTTGCCTTGAAAATGCGGTTTGATCAGTTCGGCCAAACCATCAAGTTGACGTTGGGTGATGTCTAATAGTGGTGAACCAGGGCCTTCTGACCCCCAGACTTCAGCATAGGCTTCGGCTGATTTGGCCGGGCGAGTGTTAAGAATAATACCGTTGAGAATCAGCCACCATAACCAACGTGCGGGCGGCGGTTCAACAACACGTGGATCCCATAAGAATTCTTTTAAATAGGGTTTTAAAGCTTGTTTGGTGGGAGCATCCGGTGTGCCGAGATTGGTGATAAGAATACCGACGGCGCTTTCATCACCATGTTTATAGTGGGTGTTATTGTGGTAGAACATAGCGTGTCCTTTTCAAGGTTCTTTAGGCTAAAAAGTGTCTTTATTGTAGAGGACTTGTATAAAATAACAAGGCATTAACCTACCACCAGGCCTGGTGGTTGCACAATAAATTCTTACTATACATTTTGTTGGGCTTTAAGCTTTATACTCAAGCTATCTTTAATGAGAGAAACACCATGTTAAAACGTGTCTGCCTATTTTGCCTTGTGACGCTTGCCAGTTTGAGTGTGTCAGCCAATACCGGCGTTAATTCGACAGTCACTCAGGTGGTGGCTACCCCCGTATCACAACAAACGATTGTAAATAGCTTGGAGGCACTGGGGACTTTGCATGCGCGTGAATCGGTGGCGTTGAGCTCGACCGTGACCGAGCGTGTCGCGTCGATTCATTTTAATGATGGCGATACCGTTAAAAAAGGTCAGGTTTTGGTCCGTTTAGTCAGCCTTGAAGAACAAGCGAGTTTGGCGGAACTGAAAATTGCGACTGAAGATGCTCAGCGTCAATATGAGCGTTTTGTCCCTTTGTTTCGACGTGGTGATGTATCGCAATCCATTTTGGATGAACGCAAACGAGAATGGGATTTAGCGCGCGCTAAAGAACAGGTGGTACAAGCACGTTTAGATAAATTAACTTTGGTTGCGCCGTTTAGCGGTCGTGTTGGATTACGTCAGATCAGTGTTGGCGCATTATTAACCCCGGGGACGGTGGTGACAACCTTAGTGGATATGAGTGAGGTGAAGTTGGACTTTACTTTGCCGAGTCGTTTTTTAAGTGAATTGAGCATTGGGCATAAGGTTGAGGTGACAACCGATGCCTATCCGGGCGAAGTTTTTGTTGGTGAGGTCGAGACCTTGTTGAGTCAGGTGGATGTCACTACCCGCAGCATTCAAGTGCGAGCTAAGTTAGACAATTCATCGGAAAAATATTTGCCCGGTATGTTGATGAAAGTGTCGTTACAGCAAACGCCTCGCACAGCGTTATTTGTGCCGGAAACCGCAATTGTACCGGTGGCTGAAAAACAATTTGTGTATGTGTTAAATCAACATGAAAACGGTTTATTTAAGTTGGCACGCAAACAAGTGAAGTTGGGCAGCCGACAACCAGGCCTGGTGGAAGTGGTGTCAGGGGTGAAAATGGGCGATCGGGTGGTGAGTCAAGGGGCGTTACGTGTGCGCCCCGGCGCGATTGTTCAAGCATTAGATAACGTAAAACGTTTGTCGGATTTTGCCGATGAGGGTGAATCCAAATGATGTTGTCTGATATTTCAGTCAAACGCCCTGTATTAGCCGCCGTGATGTCATTGTTATTGGTGGCATTCGGTTTGGTCGCGTTTGATCGGTTGGCATTGCGAGAATACCCGAATATTGATCCGCCGGTGGTGTCGATTAGTACCGCGTATCCTGGTGCATCGGCGGCGGTGATTGAATCTCGCATAACCAAAGTATTGGAAGACTTAATCGCCGGCGTTGAGGGCATTGAATATATCGAGTCTAATTCAATGGATGGGCGCTCGAATATTAAAATTGAGTTTTCGATTAATCGAGATATTGATGCTGCGGCTAATGATGTACGTGACCGTGTTGCGCGTGCGGCGCGTAATATGCCCGATGGTGCGGATATGCCGGAAGTACAGAAGGTAGACGGTGACGAAGACGTTATTATTTGGTTTAACCTGACCGCCGACGGCATGACCGTTCCGCAGTTGACTGACTATGCAAAACGTTATTTATTGGATCGTTTTTCGGTGCTTGATGGTGTGGCACGTGTACGGATTGGCGGTGGTCAAGTTTACGCAATGCGTTTGTGGTTAGATGCAGATGCATTAACCGCGCGTCAGCTAACAGTGGGGGATGTTGAAAATGCGTTGATGCAAGCGAACGTTGAACTGCCGGCGGGTGTGATCAGTATGCAGGATATGGCATTCAGTGTGCGGGTTGATCGCCAGTTACTGACACCGGAGGACTTTGAGCGTTTGGTGGTCAGTCGCGGCGAAGGCATGAATGTGGTGCGTTTAGCTGATGTGGCGCGAATTGAAAAGGGTGCGATTGAAAACCGTACTTTTTTCCGTGGCAATGGTTTGCCGATGGTGGGATTGGGGATTATTAAACAATCCAGCGCTAATACCTTGGATGTGGCGCGCCAAGCCAAAGCCGAAGTTGAACGTTTAAATCAGATTTTGCCTGTTGGTATGGCGATTAAACCCAGCTATGACAGCTCGGTATTTATCGAAAGCGCAGTGAATGAGGTTTATAAAACACTGGCGATTGCGATTGTGTTGGTGATGTTGGTTATTCTGGCGTTTTTGCGCAGTGTACGGGTGGCGTTAGTGCCATTAGTCACGGTACCGGTTTCCCTAATTGCGACCTTTTGGGTGTTATGGATGCTGGGTTTCTCAGTCAATATTCTGACGTTATTAGCGTTGGTGTTGGCGATTGGGTTGGTGGTTGACGATGCCATTGTGGTATTGGAAAACGTGCAGCGTCATATCGAAAAAGGTTATTCACCATTAGCAGCAGCCTATTTGGGGACACGTCAAGTTGGCTTTGCGGTGGTTGCCACTACGTTGGTTTTGGTGGCGGTGTTTGTACCGATTGCGTTTTTGCAGGGTACGTTAGGGCGATTATTTTCAGAGTTCGCGATTACGGTGGCGGTGGCGGTGGTGTTTTCCAGTTGGGTGGCATTAACGCTATCACCGGCGTTAGCGTCAAAAGTATTAACGCGTCAAACCACCAGGCCTGGTGCTCCCACGGATGAAGACCATATTTCTGATCAGCCGAATATTTGGATTCGAATGTATCGTCCGTGGTTAACGCGTGCATTACGTTGGCCTTGGTTAGTGGCGGCGGTCTTTGTTGGTGCGATATTTGGTTCGTATTGGTTAGCACAAATTCTGCCGCAGGAATATGCACCGCGAGAAGATCGGGGGGCGTTTTTTATTATGGTGACCGGGCCCGAAGGCGCAACCCATAATTATATGAAAACCTACTTGGAAGAAGTCGAAGCGCGGTTGATGCCGTTGGTTGAAACCGGTGAAGTTAATCGTTTATTAGTGCGTTCACCACGTTCTTTCAGTAATACGCAAATTTTTAACACCGGTATCGCAATTTTGATTTTGAACGATTGGGCCGATCGGCGACCGGCGGATGTGATTATGCAAGATGTGCGCCAGCGTTTGGCTGATTTGCCAGGGATTCGGGCTAATCCAGTGATGCGTCAAGGCATTGGCGGGNNAAAAACCGGTGCAGTTTGTTATCGGTGGTGGCACTTATGAACAGTTAGCGCAGTGGCGAGATATTTTGCTGGATAAGTTACGTGCCGACAATCCTGGTTTAGAAGGCTTGGATTCAGACTATAAAGAAACTAAACCGCAATTGCGCGTCAGTATTGATTATGAGCGCGCCGCCGATTTGGGTGTCACCACCTTGGAAATTGGGCGTACATTACAAACCTTACTAGGCTCAAGAACGGTTACGACCTTTGTAGAGCAAGGTGAAGAGTACGATATTATTTTGGAGGCGGATCGAGATTTATATAACACGCCCCAAAGTATGGACACGATTTATGTTCGTTCAGCCACAACCAAGGAATTGATTGCGTTATCGAATGTGGTCACAATCGAAGAGTTTGCTGATTCCGGCACACTTAATCGTTATAACCGCATGCGCGCCATTACGATTGAGGCCAATTTAGCCGCGAATTATAGTTTGGGCGAAGCACTTAAACATCTTGAAGGCTTGGCGCGTGAACATTTACCGGCGGATGCGATGATTGATTACAAAGGCCAATCGCGTGATTTTCAAACATCAGGCAGTGCGGTGCTGTTTGTGTTTTTGTTAGGCCTAGTGGTGGTGTTTTTGGTATTAGCGGCGCAGTTTGAAAGTTTTGTCAGTCCTTTTATTATTATGTTTACCGTGCCGTTAGCGGTGGGGGGTGGGTTGCTCGGTTTATGGATTCATGGGCTGAGTTTAAATCTTTACACCCAAATTGGATTGGTGATGCTGGTTGGTTTAGCCACTAAAAACGGTATTTTGATTGTTGAGTTTGCTAACCAGTTGCGTGACAAAGGGCATGCTTTTTATGATGCGCTGTTTGAAGCATCGTGTTTACGTTTACGCCCGATTTTGATGACAGCCATTACAACTTGTGTTGGCGCGATACCATTGATTTTATCTTCCGGCGCAGGTGCTGAAACACGTTATGTGATTGGTATTGTGTTGTTGTGGGGGGTGGCGTTGGCGACCTTATTTACCCTGTTTGTAATCCCGGTTATTTATCAATGGCTTGGGAAGTATAGTCAACCAGCGGGTACAAATGAGCGTAAACTGGAAATTGAAATCGGTGAGACGAATCTGTAGTGCATGCAAATTAGATTATTTGGAATCATTTAAATAGTATTTTATGGTGCGTTTTTTTCACTTTTACTCCTAATTAAATTTTTGATTAATTGGGATTAAAGGTATAAATTGTTATGTTGTGAGTTTATCCTAACTTGGGAAATTTGGTCATAAAACCGTAATATATGTAATTATACGTGTATAATATCTTGAATTATACGTGTATAATATCTTGAATTAATAGCATATTTATTTACAGAACTAAGTTTCACTTCTACGAAATCTGCGGGGTTTTTATGTCGATACAATCTTCTACTTCTTTACGCACTAAGGTGATTGGTATCGCTACACTGGTTGGTGTGGTGGTTGCTTTTGCTGTGGGATTAATGATGTATCTGAGTTCAGTTCAACCTGTAAAAGGTCAGGTTGAGAGCCGCTTGATTAATGATATGAAAGTGTATATTGATGCACAAATGGATTTGAAAGTACAAAGTGGTGTTATGGGCGCAACTGCCATGACATTGCAAACTAATGTCATGGAGTCTTTAGTCGTTGAAGACCGTGATATGGTGCTGGATTTATTTGCGGGAGTCCGTGATGGTTTCCGTTCTAAATCCATTTTTCAGAACATTGCAACCATTTTGATGACCGCAGATGGTCGCATGATGATTCGTTCGTGGGATTTAGAAAGTTATGGGCAAGATGCTTCAAACAGCCCACTGGTTCGTCGTGCCATGAAAGAGCGTAAAGCATTCGGCGCATTAGGGGTTGGTGCGCGTGGGGTTGGCGTCATGGCCATTTCTCCAGTGATTACAGATGGTGAGTTTCTAGGCATGATTTCGCTTATTCAAGGATTAGCCTCTGTGGTTAATGATTTTAAAACAACTAATAATGGTGATTGGTTGTTACTAGCGGACAAACGTTATATTGCTGAAAAATACGGTTCGATGCCAAATGTAGATGCAAATAAAGCGATTAGTGAACATTATGTATTAGCGAACAATGGCTGGTTTAAATCTGATGTGGTAGATCTTGCAAGTAAAATTTATGTGCCAACGGACGGCGAAAAAAATAACCTGTTCGTTGCAGAAGGCAAAGTTGTAATCGATTTACCGGCTTATGATGAAGAAGGCTTGGTGTTTGGTAGACATCTATTTTTACTGGATGAATCGGTTTATTCAGGCCCAATTCAAACAGCAATGAATAATGCTTGGTTATCACTAATTGGTGTATTGGGTGGTATTTTTGCATTGACATTTGCGTTAGTCATTGCAATTGGTCGCATGGTGATTGCGCCGTTACAAAAAGTGCAACAAGTAACGGATGAAATCATTCGCAGCGGCGATTTTAAGATTCGTGCTCAAGTCAAATCCATGGATGAAGTTGGCAAAACTTCAACTGCAATTAATCAGTTATTAGCTAATGTAAGTGACGCATTAAATGAGTCAAATCGCACGATTGCGGCAATTGCGCAGGGCGATTTTACGCAGCGAATTAATGGAAACTACGTTGGCGACTTGGATAAGTTGAAAGTTGGTATCAATAGTAGCGCAGACAATATAGCCCAGGTCATGAAGCAGTTTAGTCGCACGATGCAGGCGATGCGTGATGGAGAGTTTAATATCAATATCAAATGTGAAGCGAAAGGCGATTATTTGGTGATGATGAACAACGCACAAGCTGCCATGAACGAAATGAACGGTATTATTGCTCAGGTTAATGAAGTCATGGGCTATATGTCTGAGGGGCAGTTTGGGCATCGTGTAACCTTGGATGCGCGTGGCGAATTGAATGTATTGAAAGAGCGCATCAATGATTCAATGGAGCAACTTGATAATGCGATTAAAGATATTACGCGGATTGTTGTTGCGCAAAGTGATGGTGATTTAACACAGTCAATTACCGCCGATTATGAAGGTGATTTATTGACTTTGAAAAATGCGGTTAATCGTTCGTTAGAGAAGTTGGCGGAGATTGTTTCACAAGCTGTTCAAGCTGCAGATATTGTGAACAATGCAGCAGAAGAAGTTTCGCGTGGAGCAATGGATTTAAGTCAGCGTGTGCAAGAACAAGCGGCCGCGTTGGAGCAAACATCTGCCACTATGGATGAAATGAACTCTGCGGTACAAAATAACACTGATAATGCGCAGCAGGCTGCCGGCTTGGCAACAAAGGTACAGAAAGAAGCCTCCCAAGGTGAGCAGGTGATGCAAGAAACAATTGGTGCGATGAGTGCCATTCAGGAATCCAGTCATAAAATTTCTGATATTGTCAGTTTGATTGATGGTATTGCGTTCCAAACCAACTTGTTAGCATTGAATGCTGCGGTTGAAGCTGCACGTGCAGGGGATCATGGTCGCGGCTTTGCGGTGGTGGCAGGAGAGGTTCGCGCATTGGCGCAAAAATCTGCTGAAGCCGCAAAAGATATTAAAAACCTGATTGATGAAAGCGTAAAACGTATTGATGACGGAACACAGTTGGCAACGCAGTCAGGTGAAGTGTTGGTTGGAATCACCCGCTCTATCGGTGAGGTGACCGAGATGATTAACCAAATTGCACGAGCTTCGGCGGAACAGGCTGAAGGGGTATCGCAAGTTCATACGGCAATTAGTGATATCGACGGCGCTACCCAGCAAAATGCGGCGTTAGTTGAACAGACATCCGCGGCGGCAGAAAGTATGAGTGAACAGGCGACAGAGTTAAGTAGTAATATGGCGTTCTTTAAAACCGGCACATCAACTTCACAGCGCGCACCTAAGGCGCAACTTGCAGCTGCCAAACCGACGACTTTAAGTGCTCCTCAGTCAGTAAAACAGCCGAGCAGTTTAAGCAAGCCTGTTTCTAATGATGGAATAAAGAAACCGCTAAAAAAAGATGATGATGAATGGGCTGATTTTTAATTAAGCCTGACAGCAAAAGCCCCCAAATTGGGGGCTTTTTTATATATAGAGGGGACGATTTTAATATTATTCAAATATTAATCTTTAACGTTTTTCCATTAAAACGAGACTTTCAAAATGGCTGGTATGACTAAACATATCAAATATTGCCGCCCGAGTAATCCGATAACCTTGCGTTTCTAACAATTGCAGATCTCGAATTAAAGTCACGCTGTTACATGAAACATACACAATTTTAGTTGGATTTATTTGTGACAAATGCTGACAAACTAATTGTGCTCCTTGGCGCCCCGGGTCAAGTAATACGGCGTCATATTCGGTGCGCCACCAGGCCTGGTGATCAAAGGGTTTGAATAAGTCTGTTTGATAAAATGTCGCATTAAGCAATTGATTGTGTTGCGCGTTATTTTTGGCATAGGTTACAGCTTCAGTATTGCCTTCAATGCCGACAACGTGAGCCGCTTGTTTTGCCAAGGCTAAAGTAAAGTTGCCGACTCCGCAGAAAAGGTCTAATACCCGACTGGTTGGCCGCAAGTCTAACCACTGGCAAGCCTGAGAAACTAATACCTGATTAACGTCAGCGTTAACTTGTATAAAACCTTGAGGTGAAAACTCAAGTTTAAGGGTATTTAACTCATAATACGGCGAACCTTGAGTGAGCGGTTTTCCAACTGCAGTAGCATCAAGCCATATACCGTTGGCTGCTTCAACCAATTGAATTTCGCGATCAGTGCGGCTAGCCAATGGCAATAAATCAAAACGTATTTGTTGGTAAGCTTTGTTGAGTGCAGGCGTTAAAATTGGGCAAGATTCAATATCAATAATTTGATGACTGTCAGCTTGACGAAATCCCATACAAGCTTGTTTTGTTTTTGGATCTTTACCCAAAACAAATCTTGCCCGACGGCGATATTCGCGATGTTCAAAGCCTACTAGGGGCATTTTTTCCAGCTTGCGACAGTCTAGTGTTTTGCAAAGTTGGTCGAAGAAATTTTGCTGTTTCCAATAACGTTGTGCTGACAGTGAAATATGCTGCAGACTACAGCCGCCACATTGACCGTAATAACGACAAAATGGGGTTGCGCTGGCGGTGGAGTGTTCTTGCCAGGCTACCACTTTGGCTTCTGCATAGTGGTTTTCATCTTGCAGAATTTTAATATCAACCACATCTCCCGGTACGGCTTGGCGAATAAATACGGCTTTGCCATCAATACGTGCGACACCTCGACCATCATGGGTTAATCCTTCAATTGTTAACCCTGCATATTGGCCTTTAAGTTGGCTGGCTGATGGCTTTTTTTTCCGTTGCGTGCGTTGCGGTAATTTCATAAATTCTGCGTGCTAAAAATATAAGAGGAGAATGGGGTCAAGTTTTGAATAGAAAAATGGTGCGCCCGAAGGGATTCGAACCNNGACCTCTGCCTCCGGAGGGCAGCGCTCTATCCAGCTGAGCTACGGGCGCGGATTTTAAGGATTTGAATTATACATGAAGAACCCTAGCTAAGGGTGGAATTTACCAGCACCCGTTCAGCTGGTTTTTTACAGTCTTGGATAAACAATTTAGTATAATCACTTTTAACAGAATAATGGGTTTATGACATGAGTGCGGATACGATAGATAGTCGACGTTTTTTTCGCTTGGATCTTCCTGTGCAATGTTTTGTTATTCCGCGTAATCGAATTCCATCTTGTGATGTTTATGCAACATCGGCCGTATATGTGACGCAGCAGCGTATGTTGCTGGCACAACAACAATTGGAAAAAGTGAAAGAGTGGTTGCAAGCTCTGCAAGAAAACACCGATTTAGTAAAAAAGGTGTATCTGGATATCATTAATCGTTTAATGTTTTTTAATGATGTTATGCGCTCGGTTGAGCAAGGAAAAGAGCCGTTTAAACTCAATGATTACGGCCGCAATTTAGTTTTGGCAAAAGCAGAAAATAGTCACTTGGAAGCATATAAAGAAAATTCGCCGAAAAGTTATGCTTTTTTTAAAGCGATTGAAAACAAAATTAAAATTTATCTAAATGAAATTCATTATATGGCACAACACTCTTCCAGTCGTGAGTTGGGTTATCGGCATGTCTTATACAGTATGCCGACGCAAGCCGATTTGAACTTAAAAACTTTGCAAGATGCACGTTTTGATAAATTACCATTACCGCAATTTATTCGCAGTTTGACAGAGTACGTTAATCTGAATTTAGCCAGTTTTGCTGAACTGCAAAAAGACTATGTATTAAAGCGATTTCCGACGCAATGGCCAGAAATGACCGTCAACTTAAGTGAAGGCGGAGTGCGACTTGAGTTGCCTAAATTGATGCGCCCGGGTGAGGCGGTATGCGTAGCGTTTCACTGTGATGCACATACCTCAGTGGTTGGTTTAAAAGGAACTGTTATTGCCAGCGAAGCGGTGGCGCAAACTGAACGTTACCGGATGCGCATAAACTTTGATTTTCCAGGTCGGGCGGAACAGATGGTGATTCAAAAAATTATGAACCGTTTTGAAATTAAGCAAAGCATAGATTGGATGCTCGATGCTAGATAAGAACTATAAAATCGAAAAAGGGTTTATCGCCGAAATTCCGGTGCGTTATCGGGCGGCGGCTTTGAATATTTTAGGGATTGAGCCGTTATTTATTATGTTGCAATGGCCGCAGCCAGGCCTGCTGGATCGTTATTTTAATGATAAACCTCCGCAGAGTGAGGAATTAAGGCTGGTGCAGACCCGTATAGTGTTAACTAAACTTACTTATTTTAATCCGCATACATTAGATGCAGAAAGCATTGAGTCATTGCTTAAATTAGCAGCAAAGATGTTAGATTTTCCTGTGGTGAATGCCGAAAAAATTGCACAGTTGACGGCGCAAACGTATCCGGTTTTTGCAAACTGGGTGTTGTTAGCGAATAAGTTATTAATGCAGGGGCGTGCCGTGCCTGCAAGTTCGGTTAAAGACTCCCCGGATGTTGATGTAGATTGGTGTCGATAGGATTTGATAAATTAAAAAGCCCGCCACGTTGAACTGACATGGCGGGCTTTTTGATGGCGTTAAATTTTTATGCTCGCATAAATTGATCAATACGATCCAATGCATTTTTTAAGTTATCTAAGCTGGTGGCAAACGAGATGCGCAAATGCTTGTCTGCACCAAAACCTGAACCCGGAACCGCAGCCACTTCGACCTGCTCCAAGATCGCAGTTGCCATATCGGCATCGGTAGCAAAACCTTTCATTTGCATCGCTTCAGCAATATTTATAAACATATAAAATGCACCGTCAGCCGGTAAACACTTGAATCCAGGAATTCTGTTGATGCGTTCAACAACAAATGTATGGCGTTGTTTAAATGCATCTAACATCACATTGATACAATCTTGCGGACCGTTTAATGCACCAACCGATGCGGCTTGCGAAATTGAGCAAGGGTTTGACGTGCTTTGTGACTGTACGGTTTGCATGGCTTTAATAATGGCTTTTGGACCAGCGGCATAGCCAATACGCCAACCTGTCATTGAGTAAGCTTTTGAAACGCCGTTTAACACTAAGGTACGATCATACAGTGACGGACACACTTGCAAAATATTAGTAAAGGGCAAATCACCCAGCACAATATGTTCGTACATGTCATCGGATGCAATCAGCACCTGAGGGTGTTGTAGCAACACATCAGCTAAAGCTTTAAGTTCGTGCGCTGTGTAAATTGCTCCAGTTGGATTCGACGGGCTATTGATGACCAACATTTTGGTCTTGGGGGTAATCGCCGCTGCCAATTGAGCCGGTGTGATTTTAAAATTCTGCTCAATCGAGGTTTCAATAATGACCGGTTCACCGCCCGCCAATAATGCCATGTCTGGGTAAGAAACCCAGTAAGGCGCAGGAATGATTACTTCATCACCATCGTTAAGTACCGCTTGGCATAGGTTATAAAAACTCTGTTTACCGCCGCTCGATACTAATATTTGGTCTAAATCATAGTCCAGCCCATTGTCGCGTTTAAATTTGGCTTGAACGGCTTTTTTCAAGTCTGGTGTGCCATCGACAGCGGTATAACGTGTTTCACCT
>DIJW01000056.1 GCA_002421475.1 Thiomicrospira sp. UBA5634
ACGACAATAAATGGCCTTTCAGCACATCCATCGGGTCTTTATTAAGACCTAATAACCAACCGACCACAATATGGGTCTTTTTCGAGGTATCTTCTTCATCCAGCGCGTAGCTTTGCTCAATCACTTTCGGCGTAGCAAAACGCTGTTCGGTATCGACATAAATCGGCTCAATCGCCTGCTCAAAACGCGATAACGCCAGCTTTTCAAAATCCGCCTGCAATACCGCCGGGTTTTGATTGCCATAAGTCATAAACACTGCATTCGACGGATGATAATGGCTGTGATGAAACGCAACCAATTGCTGATGGGTTAAATCCGGAATCACTTCCGGCTCACCACCGCTGTTGTAATGATAGGTTGAAGTCGGATACAACTCGCCGGTCAACACTTGCCACAGGGTTGAAACCGGCGAACTCATCGCGCCTTTCATCTCGTTAAACACCACCCCTTTATAGGTTAAAGGTGATGTGGCATCGGTCATGGTTTCAAACTCAAAACGATGGCCTTCCTGCGCAAAATCCAACGGATCGAGTTTAGGGAAAAACACCGCATCCATATAAACTTGCAACAGGTTTTGATAATCCTTGTCGTTTTCGGTGGCAAACGGATACGCCGTCCAATCACTCGAGGTAAAGGCATTCATAAAGGTATTGATGGAGCGACGAATCATCATAAAAAACGGATCACGCACCGGAAAACGCTCCGAGCCGCATAATACAGTGTGTTCGAGAATGTGCGCCACTCCGGTTGAATCTTCCGGCACGGTACGCAACGCCACCATAAACACTTTATGATCGTCATCAGCAGCCAAATGATAGTGCATTGCGCCGGTGCGTTTATGGCGGAAGGTTTGCACCTTGACCGACAGGGTTTCGATCAAGTGTTCGCTAATAAATTCAAATGTTTCGTAACTGGTTTGCATACAACCTCACAAATAAAAAAACCGTTTTGCAACGGTTTAGAAGGTTCACCACAGAGACATGGAGTTTACTCCCTCTCCCTTGATGGGAGAGGGCTAGGGTGAGGGTGAAATAGTGCATTTAAATGCAATTCTCCCTCCCCGAACCCCTCCCGCTGGGAGGGGAACTCTTCGAAATCTTCGTGCCTCTGTGTCTCTGTGGTTTAACTAAAATCAAACGCCTTTAATGGACAGTTTAACGCGGCCTTGTTTGTCGATTTCCAACAAACGCACCTTCACTTCTTGGCCTTCTTGTAAATAATCGGCAACGTTTTCAACACGTTCGTCAGAAATTTGCGACACGTGCACTAAACCTTCACGACCCGGCATATAAGAAACGAATGCACCAAAATCAACTATTTTCACGACTTTCGCGTCATAAACCTTACCAATTTCCGGTTCAGCCACAATCGCCATAATACGTGCTACCGCGTCATCTGCCGATGCTTGATCCGTCGCAGCAATACGCACCGTGCCGTCGTCATCCAACTCAATCACCGTGCCGGTTTCTTCGGTCAACATACGAATCGTTGCGCCGCCCTTACCAATAATTTCGCGTACTTTGTCCGACTTCACTTTTAATACGGTGAAACGTGGTGCGGTATCCGCAACCTGCTGATTAGATGAAGTAATCGCCTTATTCATTTCACCCAAAATATGCAAACGCCCTGCTTTGGCTTGATCCAACGCAATACGCATGATTTCTTCGGTAATGCCTTCGATCTTAATATCCATCTGCAACGCGGTCACACCTTGATCGGTTCCGGCTACTTTAAAGTCCATGTCGCCTAAATGATCTTCGTCACCCAAAATGTCAGACAAGACCGCAAAACCGGCTTCTTCTTTGATCAAGCCCATCGCAATACCCGCTACCGGCGCAGCAATCGGCACACCTGCGTGCATCAAAGACATACTGGTTCCGCAAACGGTTGCCATTGAACTTGAACCGTTTGATTCGGTGATTTCAGACACCACTCGAACGGTATAAGGGAACTCTTCTGCCGAAGGTAACATCGCCGCCACACCGCGACGCGCTAACATACCATGGCCGATTTCACGACGTCCCGGTGTACCCATACGACCACACTCACCGACTGAATATGGAGGGAAGTTGTAATGCAGCATAAAACGGTCTTTATATGAACCGGTCAACTCATCCACAATTTTGGCATCGGTTTCGGTGCCTAAAGTGGTGACCACTAACGCCTGAGTTTCGCCACGAGTAAACAATGCCGAACCATGAACTTTTGGCAATACGCCCACCTTACAATCAATCGCACGAATGGTATGGTTATCACGCCCGTCAATACGCGGCTGACCCGCAACACTACGTCCACGCACGATATCTTTTTGTAAGTTACCGAACAAACCTTCTAATTCTTTTTCCGATGCGCCTTGCGGATTAATTTCTGAAACAGCCAAGGTTGCGATTAATTTTGCTTTTGCCGCATCTAATGCCGCATAACGTTCCATTTTGTCAGCGATCGTATAAGCCGCTTCAACATCTGCACGCACCAAGTTAAACACCTGATCTTTTAATGAGGTATTTTCAGCTGCAGGCTGCCAATCCCAACGTGGTTTACCGACTTCAGCCGCCAATTCGCGAATCGCCTGAATCGCCACTTGCATTTGCTGATGACCAAACATCACCGCGCCCAACATTACATCTTCCGGTAACTCGTCCGCTTCTGACTCAACCATCAATACTGCGCTTTCAGTACCAGCCACACTCAATTCCAATTCAGACTCATCTAAATGCTGTACCGATGGATTAAGCAAATATTGACCATCTTTATAACCCACAATCGCCGCGCCAATCGGGCCATTAAACGGAATGCCTGAAATCGCTAACGCGGCAGACGTACCAAGCATCGCCGCCACTTCCGTGCCTGCATCCGGGTCTAACGCCAATACGGTCGCAATCACCTGCACTTCGTTCATAAAACCTTTAGGGAATAATGGACGAATCGGGCGATCAATTAAACGAGAAGTGAGGGTTTCAAACTCAGACGGACGGCTTTCGCGCTTTAAAAAACCACCAGGGATCTTACCGGCTGCATAAGCTTTTTCTTGGTAATGTACCGTCAAAGGGAAAAAGTCTTGGCCTTCGTTGGCTTTTTTAGCCCCCACAACGGTAACTAAAATTCGCGTATCGCCCATGCCGACAATCACTGCACCATCTGCTTGACGGGCGATTTCGCCGGTTTCAAAAGTGACAGTGTGTTGACCATATTGGAAACTTTTTACATGTTTAGCCATCAGGATTTCCTTACGTTTGGTTTAACTGAAAACCTGAATCCCTAAACATTCAGCCAAGCACCAGGCCTGGTGACTACTTAGGGATTCAGGTTAATGGGTTCGCAGTCAAACAAATTATATAAAACAGATTTTATGAAGTTTTCTATTGTACAGGCTTGATCGAATTTCGCCTACAAAAAAGCCCCGACTAGCGGGGCTTTTTTAGCGAACATTTAATCTTACTTACGTAAGCCTAAACGAGCGATCAAATCTAAATAACGCTGACCGTCAGTTTTGTGTAAATAGTCTAACAATTTACGACGACGGCTAACTAGACGCAACAAACCTACGCGAGAATGGTTATCTTGCTTGTGAGTTTTGAAGTGACCGGTTAGGTATTGAATACGGTGAGTTAGCAACGCTACCTGAACTTCGGTTGAACCTGTGTCACCTTCTTTGGTGGCATATTCAGCAACGATTTTTGCTTTTACTTCTGCATCAAACATTATTTCTCTCCTAGAGATCGGTTAATTAATTCAAATTCGATTCCACAACCGATAGCAGAAATCGAATGGCGTATTATCCTGATTATTGAATGTTTTTCAAGTAATTAAGTAATAAAGGCATAAAACTTTTAAGCTTTTATCGAGTTAACTCATAAAGATCCTTCGGCACACCTCAGGATGACAAGCTTTGTTACGGAGTCATTTTAAAAACGTCAGCGAGGCAGCGGATGCGCGGCAAACTTGCCCTAGGCGGAAATAGCTAAAACCGCATCAAAACACCAAGTTAAAAACCGTCGTGAAAATTTAAAGTACGAGGCGGCTGGAGCACAGCCCATGATAACGAGGATTCATAAAACCGTTAGCGAGACAGCGGATACGCGGCGAAGCTGGCTGAAAAAAGCGGAGTTTACAAAAAGTAAATGAGCATTTTTGAATGCCAGCTTTAACAAAGTAGCCGCAACGCAGCTAGGTTTTAAACTTAGTGGCGGCCAAAACCGTGCATGTAGTGCTCAATCTGCGCCATCGACTCACTCATCGCGCGCACGAGATGATCCAAGCTCACGACGGCGTTTTCCAAAATATTTACCGCGATATAAGGTTGCTCTACTTTTAAACGGTCATACATCGGGCGCGTTAAGGCAAGTAAAGTGGCTTTTTTAGAAGAACAATACATTCTTAAATTACGGGGTTTGCGGTCGAAAAACGACATTTCACCGATCAAGTTGCCGACGCCTTGCGTACCGACATTAACTTCATCTTGACCATCAAAGCTGCTGAAGCCAACTTTGCCTTTAACGATAAACATTAAGCTATCACCAACATCACCGGCATCCGAAATCGTTTCATCACGCTCAAAATGACGTTCTTGCAAATAAGCAGTAAGGGTTTCAACTTCAGCGCGGGTTAACGATTCACAAATCAGGTTTTCCTGAAAATATTCAAACAGTTCGGACGCGGTCATATCAATCATGTGTATTCTCCTTCGGATTTCGTGCTAAGAAGGACGCCACCGGACGCCCGTCTGCAATGTGTTCTATTTTATCAATTATCACTTCATACTCAGCAAATTCTTTTGCCAGCTCGCCCTTTTGCAGTATAAATTGCGGATTTTTTGGCGAACCAAATTTCTCAACGCCTTCTACAAAGGTTTGAATTAAAACATAACCACCAGGTCTGGTGTGGCGGCGAATATACGGATACAAATCTCGATTGAGAAAACGCATCATCAGTATTAGGTCAAACGAGGACGACGGCAAACAATCCGCTTGACGCAAATTACAGCAACGCCAATTAATCTGCTGCTGGTTGTTTTCAGCCAAGCGTTTAGCGCGTTCCAACACTCGACTTTCTTGATCTATCGCGGTGACCTGCCAACCCTTTTCGGCCAAAAACACTGCATCACGCCCGCCGCCACAACCTAAATCCAACGCCGTTAACGGTGCTCCGGCAACACGCAGCAAATCATGTTCAATAACATGTTGCAATAATGGATTAGGTGACCATAAACGCGCTGACTTTAAGCCCACCACCAGGCCTGGTGGCGGGCTGTTTGCAAATTCAATATCCGTTAAACAAGCGACAAGGTTGTAACCTTTTTCTCTCAAAAAGGCCTGAATCTCCGCCAGTTGAGCCTCGGAGGC
>DIJW01000031.1 GCA_002421475.1 Thiomicrospira sp. UBA5634
GGGCGCAAATGTAACCGGCATTGACTTGGCCGAAGACGTATTAAATATTGCCAAACTCCATAGTTTAGATAGCGGCGTCAAAGTCGATTATCAACTGATCGCCGCTGAAGATCATGCGCAAACTCATGCCGATCACTACGATGCCGTCACCTGCATGGAAATGCTCGAACACGTACCCAACCCATTATCCATTATTCGCGCTGCCGCTCACGCCACCAGGCCTGGTGGTTTGGTGTTTTTCTCCACTTTAAACCGCACCGCTAAAGCCTATCTATTAGGCGTGCTCGCAGCAGAATATGTGTTAAATCTCGTGCCAAAAGGCACCCATCAACACGACAAATTCATTAAACCAAGTGAGTTGAGTGAAATGGCGCGCAAAGCAGGCCTGGTGCTGGTTGATAGCGCCGGCATTAGCTTTAACCCTTTGTTAAAACACTATGCATTAAGCCACAACCTTGATATTAACTATTTAATGGCTTTTCAAAAGCCCGAATAACTAACACAAAGCGGAAATCACCACGGCATGACAAACTCGATTGAATGCGTTTTATTTGACCTCGACGGCACCCTATTCGATACCTCCTACGACTTTTGTTACGCGCTCAATCTGACCTGCGCCGAACTCGGTATTCAGCCGCCAGGCTACACCGAAGTGCGTAACACCGTTTCACAAGGCGGTGCCGCCTTGACGCGTTTAGCGTTTCCGCAGGCCGATGACGCCGAATTTGAAATCCGCCGCAAACAGTTTCTTAAACACTATGAAGACAATATCGCCCTGCACACCCAAGTGTTTCCCGGTTTACAACCAGGCCTGGTGCATCTGGCAGAAAACAATATTCCTTGGGGCATTGTCACTAATAAACCGCAGGGATTAACCACCCACCTACTCAAACACTTTCAATTTCCGAGTGAACCGAAAACCATTATCTGCGGCGATACCCTACCGATTCGTAAACCGAATCCCGAACCTATGTGGCTGGCGGCAAAACAATGCGGCATTGCGCCGGAAAAGTGTTTATATCTGGGTGATCACCCACGTGATATCGAAGCCGGACTCAACGCCAATATGCAAACCGGCGCGGCGTTATTTGGTTACTTACCGGAAGATAAAATCGACAATTTAGCGCAAGCGCACTATATTTTCCGCACCCCGTATGACATCACAAAGTTTATAAAAACGCAGTTTAACAAACGGAACTAACAGATGGATTTAAAACAGAATTTAGCAAAAAAAACCTTCTTAATCACCGGCGCGGCGAACGGTTTAGGGCGCGCGTTAGCGCAACAACTGCACAGCCAACAGCATCAACTGATTTTGCTCGACAATGACATCAAAGCGCTCAATAAACTGTATGACGAACTGGATGCCGACGGTTGGCATAACGTGTTTTTATTTCCGATGAATCTCGCCGGATCAGCCCAAGCAGAATTTGAGCAACTTGCTGAAGGGCTGGCAGGGTTTGAAGCACTCGACGGCCTGTTTTTAAACGCCGCTATTCTGCCCGCCCTCACCCCGATTGAACACTTCGACCCGCTGCAGTGGTACGAAGTGATGCAAACCAATCTAAATGCCAATTTCCACTTAATTCAAACCTGTTTACCCAAGCTTAAAGCGGGTTCTACTCAAGACCAGGCCTGGTTGGTGACAATTTCCGATCAAGCGGTGCAAAACAACCAACCCTACTACGGCGCGTATGCGGTTGCCAAAGCCGGTTTAGAACAACTCACGCGACTTGTGGTAGCTGAAAACCCAACACTTAAAGGCGTTATCGCCCGCTTCCCCGCGCTCGGCAGCCACTTCCGCAGCAAACTCTACCCCGGCGAAAACCCCTGCCAAAACGAACCCTTAGAAACCGCTGCAGAGCGGTTGCTAAACGCATGTTTTAATCAACAAACACATGATGATATTCAAGTTTTATTAAAGGACGTCTAGTGTCTAAAACACATAACAAAAGCTGGCAAGAACAGTTATTACTGGCTTGCAATACAACAGCCGATACAGAAATAGAGGAAGAGCAATTTTATCGTGAAACTGCTCAAGCTGCTCCATTAGAAGAGTTAGAACTTTTTCTCGACAAGCCGGTTGCGAAATATCAAGAATCACCAAGAGCAGTGATGCGCCAAGTTCTAAAAAAACGCAAAAAAGAAATTTCTGATCAACAAGAAAAGAAAGCCCGTATTTCACAGTTTTGGCAGAGTTTTCTTATGAAGACCTCATCAGGAATTATAGTGGGCATAGTAGTGGGCATAGTAGTGGGTATAGTAGTGGGTACAGTACTTGGTTATTTTGCATTTTCTTGTTAGCGTAAAACACATTAAACCTAATCGTTGTCTAACCTTTTCCTGAGGCTATTTCCGATCAAATCGTGTAGGATTTAATATCCTACTTCGCGTTTGATTGGAGACTGTTATGAAAAACATCGTTATTATTCAAGGACATCCAGATAAAACCCAAACTCATTTCGGCCATGCTTTAGCGCAACATTATGTTGATGGTGCGCAACAAGCCGGCCATCAAGTGCAAATCATTCAGGTCGCGCAACTCGATTTTCCGTGGCTCAAATCTGATGAAGAATTTGAGCAAGGTGAGATTCCTTCCAGCCTAAAACCGGCACAGCAAGCCATCGCACAAGCGGATCATTTGGTGTTTATTTATCCGTTATGGTTGGGCGATATGCCGGCGATTTTAAAAGCATTTTTAGAACAGGTTTTTCGCCCCGGATTCGCACTCGGTAAAGCCGATGATAAACAACGCCAAGGCGGTTTATTGAAAGGTAAAACTGCACGCATTGTCGTTACAATGGGGATGCCGGCGTTTATTTATCGTTGGTTTTATTGCGCGCACAGTTTAAAAAGTTTTAAACGCAATATCTTAAAGTTTTGCGGCATCAAAATCAGCGGTGAAACGCTGATTGGTTTAATGGGACACGCCAGCAAACAGCGCAACCAGGCCTGGTTGGATAAAATGCGTCAACTCGGCAATAAAGGGGTTTAACCCATCACCGCTAGGCCGTAAAATAGCGCGCACTCAACTCATTCGACTGATTTAAGGAACAAGCAAATGAACATTATTGATATTGCGCAAAGCCGTTATTCGACCAAAAAATTTGATGCTAACCGCCGCATTTCGGATGAAGTGATGGCGCAGGTGAAAGCCCTGTTGCGTTTAAGTGCATCCAGTATCAACTCGCAACCTTGGCATTTTGTGATTGGCGGAACCGAAGCCGGTAAACGTCGCATTGCCGATGCCGCTAAAGTTGGGCCTTATGCATCAAACGAATCCAAAATAATGAACGCTTCGCATTCGATTGTTTTCTGTGTAAAAACGGATTTCAGCGATGACTATATCCACGCCCTTACCAACCAAGAAGAGTCCGATGGCCGCATCGACTCTGCAGACATGAAAGATAAGGTCAATGCCGTTCGAACCTTTTACGCTGATTTACACCGCAAAGATTGGGGCGACACCCAATGCTGGATGGAAAAACAGGTGTATCTGAATATGGGCGCGTTTTTGCTCGGTGTGGGTGCGCTGGGTTTAGATGCCGTGCCGATTGAAGGTGTCGATACGCAGATTTTAGATCAGGAATTTGGACTAGCGGAACAAGGTTATAAAGCGCTTGCGGTGGTCGCTATCGGCTATAAAGACCCGAATGACTTTAACGCCAAACTGCCCAAATCCCGCTGGCCGGAATCACGGATTATCAGCGAGATTTAGGCCGAAAAACGCTAACACTATCTAACGTTTCAACGCAGCGAATTTATCCGCCAAGGTACCAAAGCTGTTATTCGGTGTTGATGCAGATGGCTTGGCAGGCTGATGGGGTTTATCGGCCTTTTTCGCCGTTTCGTTCTGCGCCACCAGGCCTGGGGCTGTTGAAATCCCCTGCGTTTTCATCGACAAACTAATGCGTT
>DIJW01000173.1 GCA_002421475.1 Thiomicrospira sp. UBA5634
GTTCGGAACAGCCGTCAATGTACAGCCGATTTGGTTGACGCTAGAAGTGGCAACCTACACCACGATTATTTTATTAATGATCGGCACGCCGCTGGCCTGGTGGATGTCGCAAATGAAATCCTCCAGCAAAATTGTGCTCGAAGCCTTGGTTGCCCTGCCTTTGGTGTTACCGCCGACCGTATTGGGTTTCTATTTATTAATCGCCATGAATCCAACCGGGCCGTTGACCGAGTTTTTGCGCTTTTTTGGTTTCGAAGGCCAACTTACATTTAGCAAAACAGGCCTGGTGATTGGCTCGGTGTTTTATTCGTTACCGTTTGCGGTGCAACCCTTAATGCACGCATTTGAAGCGATTCCGCATCGTTTACTTGATGCCGCCGCGACGTTGCGCGCGAATGTATTAGATCGGTTTTTCACCATCGTTGTGCCCTTATCTCAGCGTGGATTGCTCGTCGCCGCTACCCTCTCCTTTGCCCACACCGTCGGTGAGTTTGGCGTGGTGCTGATGGTGGGCGGCAATATTCCGGGCGAAACGCGCATGGTGTCGATTGATATTTTCGACCATGTCGAAGCGATGGAATACAGTCAAGCGCACATTCTGTCGGGCATGATGCTGGTGTTTTCGCTGTTTGTACTCATGCTGGTTTACGGCTTAAATCGTCGCTTTGGCGTCAAGGTAGGGTAAAAAAATGACGGCTAACATGACAAAACATTTAACAGGCCATCTGCAACTCGACCTCGGCGGCTTTAAACTCGATAGCGGGGAGTTTGATTTGGAACTCAAGGGTGTCACGGTCTTATTTGGCCGTTCCGGCAGTGGTAAAAGCACCCTGCTTCGCGCCATCGCCGGACTCGATAAACGCACTCAGGGACAACTCACGCTCGACGGCGACATCTGGCAAAACGGACACAAACGCTTGCCCACTGAACAACGCCATATTGGTTTTGTATTCCAAGATGCCGCGCTATTTCCACACATGACGGTGCGCCAGAACTTGATGTACGGCGTCAAACGTTTGCCGAAAAATTATCCGCAAGCCGATTTCGATAAAATCACTCAACGCGTTGGCATCGCTGATAAACTCGACCGCCAAGTCACCTATTTATCCGGCGGCGAAAAACAACGCGTCGCGATTGCTCGCGCTTTGCTGATGTCGCCGAAACTACTCTGCATGGACGAACCGCTTTCCGCGCTCGACTGGCGCGCCAAAGCCGAACTATTAAGTTTAATTGAAGAGCTGGTGGCGGAATTTAATTTGCCGGTGTTGTATATCACCCATGCCCCGATTGAAGTCGAACGGCTGGCAAATCAGATTGTTTTTATGAAAGACGGCCAAATCGACACCATTGAAACCCTGCAACAATCTTTAGCGCGCGCCGATTCGCCTTTATTTGACGAACAAGGCGCAGTATCGGTTTTAATCGGACAACCAGGCCTGGTGGTGAATGGTTTGCGTGAAATCAAGGTCGGCAACAATGCGATTTATCTCAGCCAAACCCATGACATTCACACCCCGCAAGTGCGCATACGTGTACTGGCGCGGGATGTCAGTTTGGCAACATCCGACCCAAAAGATTTGAGTATCGTCAACCACCTTCAAGTCACCATCAGCGAACTCATCCCACAAGGCGAATATAGATTATTGGTGCGTTTAGCCCTGCAAGACGGCCAACACCTATTCGCCGAAATCACCCAAGCCTCCGCCCAACGCCTCAACCTGCAACCAGGCCTGGTGGTTTATGCATTGATCAAATCGGTGGCAATGACGGAGTAAACATAACCTCAAAATATAATTAAACTGGACAGGAAACTCCAATACCAAAGAGGTAACTTAAACAAGAAAACATTTATTGATATAGAATGTATCTAAGCAATTTTCACAGTAATGGTAGCACCGCATTTTTAATGATCTTTATACTAAATATTATGCCAAATTAGATAAATTCAGATATATGCGAAAAAAAATTAGTAATGAACAAATAAAGATTGAGTCAGAAGCAGGGTTTAAGCCACTTACAATTGAGTCAGGCATGACATTACTGCCGTTCTCAGAACTAGGCGATCGTGAATTCGAGCTATTGTCCTATCTTCTAGTCCAAGAGGAAATTAATCAGTCAAAGCATGTCAATATAAACAGTATCGCTCTAATGCAGGGAGTATCTGAGCGAGGCCGTGATTGTGTTTTATATAATCAGGGTAAAGTTGCAGGGTTAATACAATGCAAAAAATACACTGGTCGTTTAACTAAGCCTCAAGTTTTAAAGGAAATAATTAAGTTTTTGCTATTTACAACTCTAGATGATTCTTTATTGCCTGACCCTGGTAACTTTGAATATAAGCTATACGTTTCAAATGATCTTGCAGAGCCCGCAATAACTCTTATTAAAGAATACTCCGCCAAAATTTCTGAGGCGATTGGTGACGGTACAGTTGATCAATATGTCACTCAAATCACTAATGAGTACGAATCCTTTGCAAACTATAAAGAAAATACACCTTCAGACGCCATAAAGTCTCTATTGAGGAAGATAAAAGTCTCATACTCTAATGCTACTGAATTGTCTGCTAGGATATATAGCAACGAAAAACTGCTTTCCTTATTTTTCAATGTGAAGACGATTGTAGATTTGGAGAGTGCAGACAATCTAATCAGAAACGCCCTAAATGATTATGGGCTTAAATACCTTACTGATGACGACCTAAAGAAGTTACAAGAACGGATTGGAAGTACTAAAGATGAGGACAGAATAAACTTAGGCTTCGTTGATTTTTTTGGGTACAACAAGGAATTCTTTAAATTCCTTAAAGGTGACCGATTTAAAGAAGTAATTCAGTCAGTGACTGATGTAAACTCAATTCTAGATAGATATTTGCTGGATTTTATAAACTCCAAAATTCACGAACTAGTCCTGCTCAACATTACTAAAAAACTGTTAAATAAAAGGCAAATACATCCCTTTAGTGTAGGCGTTGCAGCACCTTACTTATTAAAGCGGCTATCTATGACTATATTGGCTAAGTCAATGCCAAAAACGATGCTTTTACAATATTATCCGCAGTTTTCAATGACTAAAGAGAAGCTTGTTTCAGAAATAGCTGAAACTCTATATGAGAGCAGCGAAAGAGTTATGATGAAAGACTATAGTAAATTAGTCGGCAGTCCTGAAGATATTGAATTTAAAATTCGAATTTTTGAGCATATACATATAGGGCTGAATAGTATTGACGATGTAAAACAGGTTTTCACAAAAGACATGAAAGTAATACAGCCTGTTCTTGATAAAATTGAAAATGAAATTAATGACCTGCTTCAGGAAGAAAGGACGGTGGTGATTAAGGATTCATCATTTCTTGATGACAACGATCAAATTCAAGTCCTTGCAAACACGATAAAAGCCATAGATTCATAGTCTGTTCGGCATAGATTACCGCTGTGGTCGACCGAACACTCGCAAGCTCACACCGTTTATGAACAAAGGAGGGCGCTAAATACTTCTACAAAAAAGTTGTTAATTATTAATGTACTGCATCCTACTTACCGTTATGATGCAAAACCATCACTTCAACTTCCCTAAAAACATTTTTAATCGCGGGTGGTATTTACGCTCAACATTGTAAAAAAGAGCTAAATGACTTCATGGATAAATTCCAAAAAGTATTCTGAAGCCTCATCAAACTTATCCAATCTTAATTTTCTAACTACTTTATAGGCAGAGCCATTGCCATAAACAAACAGTTCATCCACATCCGTTACCTCAGCCAACTCCATCACTTTTTTGATATTATGTAATTCGTAGCTTTTGAACCCATAGTTATCAATATTAGTTGACACATAACTATCTCCATTTAAATCTAAGTTTTCCCGAATTTGCTCACGAAAATTAAAATAATATTTCTCAAACCATTCGCTATGATGTCGAACCCAATTTGAGGCAAACTTAACTGATAGCGCCCAACTTGACAAGTTAGATTTTTCTAGTGTATAGCGGCGATTAGTTTCTATAGATAACTCCTGACGATATCTCTCAATAAAATCAGCAATCAATACAATGAGTGATCTAGAATGAAGATCCGCAGTTTCAAGCATTTCATTATCAACAGCATTAAAAATCAAGTCACCATATGTAATAGAAACTCCTATCAATTCATCATTTAGCTTATCTTTGGTGATAGATAAATTTCCCATTACACCCATATTAAACCCTTAAATTTACGTGAATAAAATAACACCACGTCTACTGCTACAATTTCTGTTCTAACATATTTTTTACCTACCTTAGAAGTCAAACGGCACTACCCCTCTCACCATATTTCGTGTAATTAGCCAAATGTAAATACTCAACAACACATACTTTAAGCCCGTTAAATTCTCAGCCTTAAATTAGCTTCAACCGCCTCAAGCAATGGTTTTGGGACATCGTGTTCGCGTGCGAGTTTTGGCCAGTTTGAAACCTTTTCGATAGTTTCGTCGATGATGTTGTTGAGTTTGGTGCGCGTGAACATCGGGCTGAGTTTTTCCAGTGAATAGAAGTCGTCTCGACTGAAATTGTCGCGTTTGCCGTTTAGGCTCATCCAATGATTGTTCACCCATTTACTGCCGGGTTTGTAGCTGTACGCCAAATCATACGCGGGCGCTAATCGCCATTGTTTACCTTTGAGCATAAAGGCAATATTTTTGGCATGGTCATCGTGATTTCTGGCAACGATATTAAATGTCATGCGTCTAAGTAGCTGTTCGGCATCGGCGGCAGGGAGTTTGAGCTGCCTGGCGACGCCAAACAATTCGGCATAGGAAAAAGAACCCGGTTTTTTGTAATCGACGTGCGCCAAGCCATTCAGTGTTTGAATATGGATTTTTTGATTGTTTATTCGGTCAAAACGCTGGGTCATAAAATGACGGCGGTTGCCCTCCGGTAGTAAATGACAAGGCATCATTGAAATGCCGCAATCGGTTGCCATTAAATAATAAACATACTCCATCGCACCATAACCAAGCGGATCACCAAAGGTTTGTTGGTCTTTATGGTGTTCACTGACACCATCAAACTTCATTAAGTAATGGGTAAAACCTGCAGGAATGTCGGTTTGACCGGAGCGAACTTGGCTGAAATCTTGGTTAAACGCGAGTACCGCTTTGGGTCTTGCGCCGCCTGCACTCATACCGACTGAAAGCAATGACAGCATGGCCTCACGGTCTTCTTGCCCACTTTTTTCAAGCTGAATACTAAATTCATCTCGCGCATCGAGAACTTCTTGCGCCATGGTAATCAAGGATTCAATTTCGACTTGCTGTGAGGCATTAAAGCCTTTTACATCCGTAGCGGGCGCATATTCCAGCGCGCCCATGCCACGTTTGCCGGTATATTGCAGGCGCTGCAGTGGCGTAATATCTTGCGGTGATTTACCTTGTGCCGCCACCCAGGCATTTAACACCGCATTACCGAAATCGTCCGGTAACGAATCGGCCACCAGGCCTGGTAGTCCTTTAAACGTGGCAAAATCAAGTTCCGGAAAACTGTAAATGCGTTTGGCTAACGGCATTTTTAACGGCGAAAGTTCAATGCCAGACGCGATAAATTTTGGAGAGTATTCAAATGCGCCCTGCCCAGTTTCAGTATCAAAACTCACCGCGCCGACTTCATGCTGTAGATAATTGACGTTAACAACTTCCATTACCATTCCAAGTTTTCCTCTTCACTTTGGCTACGTTGACCGGATGCGCGCTGGCGCTGTTGGCCTTGTAGTTTCGCCAGTTGAATTGGCGAAATAGGTTGTGGTGGCAGAAAGCGGTCAAGCTGTTCGACAAGCTCAAGGGCTTGTAAAATCGCAACAAACACATCAAGCTGGGCTTTGCCTTTTTCAGCATTTATGATGGTTTTTCTCGACACGCCGACTATCTCTGCAACTTCCGTTTGCGTTTTGTTTTGGTTGAGGCGCGCTTGTTTTAAGCGCTCACCCAACTCTTCTGCAATCGCACCAGCTGATTTTGATTCAAAGCCCATAAAGTCCTCAATAATTCACACTAAGGTTAATTAAAGCCGTAAAGTGTATAAAGTAGCACTTTAAGCTGGACTTGTCATCCTGTAAATTTAAAGCTCTATATTTTGCACTTTACGGCTTTAAATTGATCTTAATGTACATTTTTTAGAACATTAAAACATTGGTTATCTGAAGTCTGTATTCGGATAAAAATACATGCCAAGCATCCTTTTTTACCTTAACAATTTTCATCCGCCACATTGACAATCGACCCCTTGCTGATTATTATTAAGAATAATTATTATTAACATTTTTAGCCTCACTTCTTTTATGCCTACCACCTACTTAGATGATTGTCGTCAAGACCAAACTTGTTCTATTACCGCCCTGCATGGCAAGTTAGATACCAAGTTGCAATTGGTTAACTTGGGGTTTCACCGCCATAGCCACATCAAGGTTATTTTGCGTCGTGGTGACAGTCTTATTTTAAATATTGATGGTAGTCGTTTTGCGATAGATCGTAAGTTGGCTAAACAAATTGAAGTGCAGCTCTTATCATGACCATTCCTGTAAACAGCCCAAGCCTCAAGTTTCACCATAAAATCGCGCTGATTGGCAATCCTAACTGCGGTAAATCAACCTTATTTAACCGCTTAACGGGTGCGCAACAAACGACCGGCAACTGGCCTGGCGTCACGGTGGAACAAAAAACGGGACAAATGGTCATTGCCGACCAGCGTTATCAAGTGATTGATTTGCCGGGCGTTTACAGTTTAGAAACTGCATCCAGATCCGGTTTGGATGAAAAAGTGGCTCGCGATTTTTTAAGCTGCCAGCCGCCTGAACTCATTATCAACGTGGTCGATGCGACCAGTCTTGAGCGCCAGTTATTTTTAACCGCGCAACTGCTCCACATGGGGCTGCCGGTTTTAGTGGTGTTAAATCGAATGGATTTGTTGGCCGAGCACAATCTAACAATTGATCTCGATAAACTAAGCGAAAAACTGGGTTGCCCAATCATTCCGATTTCGGCTTATTACAATCAAGGCGTTGATGCATTAAAAGAACAACTACCAGGCCTGCTGAATAAACGGGCGAATTTGCATTTCGATTTACCAAACACATTGCATGAGTCGGTGCATGCTGTACGAGATCTGCAGCCTTTGTCGAATGATTCTTGCTGGCGCACACTGCAAATGTTGATTAAACCTGAAATGGCGCCGTTAGAAATTCGCAGTTTCGCTCAAGCAGAAAAAACCAAACTTGAAGCGCATTACCAAGAAGATCTCGCGTTGATTGCGGCGGATTTGTATTTTCAGTTTGCCCACGATGCAACGCATTTAAGTGTTCAGCATACCGATAAATTTAGTCGCAATATCACCGATCAAATTGATAAATGGGTTCTACACCCCTTGTGGGGTTTACCTATATTCTTTGCGGTAATGTATTTGGTTTTTGCTTTATCCATTACATTGGGCAATGCATTTTTAGATTTTTTCGACTTGACCGCTCAGGCGATTTTTGTGGATGGCTTGAGTGTCATGCTGCAATCTATACAAGCTCCTGACTGGGTTATCACCCTGCTCGCCAATGGCGTTGGCGGCGGCATACAAGTCGTGGCTTCGTTTATTCCGGTGATTGGTGCGTTATTTTTATTGCTGTCGATTTTGGAAGAATCCGGTTACATGCAACGGGCGGCACTTAATATGGATCGGTTTATGCGCCGCATTGGGCTGTCCGGCCAAGCGTTTATTCCGTTGGTAGTCGGATTTGGTTGTAATATTCCGGCGGTGATGGCCACCCGCACGCTGCCGGATGCGCGCGATCGTATTATGACCGTGATGATGACGCCGTTCATGTCATGCAGTGCGCGTTTAACGGTTTATGTATTGTTTGCGAGTGCCTTTTTTGTTGACCACGCCGCACTGATTGTTTTTTCACTATATATGATTGGAATTTTAGCGGCGATTTTGACGGCATTTATCCTCAAAAACACCTTGCTTCCCGGTGACGCGCCGCCGTTGTTACTTGAACTGCCGAATTATCATAAACCGGCTATCATCAATATTCTGCTTAATACTCGCAATAGACTGCAAAGTTTTATTGTCAACGCCGGTAAAGTGATTGTTGTTATTGTGCTGTTGATCAACTTTTTTAACAGTTTGGGAACCGACGGCTCGTTTGGTAATGACAACCAAAACAACTCCGTGTTAAGCGTTGCCGCTAAACAAGTGACGCCTTTGTTTAGCCCGATGGGCTTAACGGAAGAAAACTGGCCGGCAACCGTTGGACTTATCACCGGAATTTTAGCCAAAGAAGTCGTTGTTGGTTCGTTAGATGCCCTTTATCAAGACATGGATCAGATGCCAACGCCAACTCAAGCGTTAGAAAGTTTTGATTTTTTCGGCGCGCTTGGCGCGGCGGCGGCGACGATTCCACAAAATATTAGCGGTATTATTACCGGCTTAGCGGATCCGTTAGGCCTGGCCTCATTGCAGTCCATCACCAGTCAGGATGAAGCGGCAGAAGCACTGGCCATTCAACCGAACACCTTAGAGAAAATGGCTAAATACTTTGGCAGCACAATTGCGGCTTACGCCTATTTATTATTAATTCTGTTGTATTTCCCCTGTGTTGCGACACTTGGCGCAATCAAAAATGAACTGGGTATGCGTTGGGCTGTTTATAGTGGAGGCTGGAGTTTGTTTTTGGGCTATAGCGTTGCGGTGGGTTTTTATCAGGCCATGCATTTTAATTTACACCCGCAAACGTCCGCGCTTTGGTTAAGTGCGATTGCGATCTGTTTTATCGGCCTTTACGCTTGGCTTAAATGGCTGGGTGCCTCACGTAATCAAACGTTTACGATGAACTAAACATGATTTTGCTCGAATTAAAAAATTACATTCGACAGCATCGGCAAGTCAGTGCGGAAAACTTAAAAAATCGCTTTGATTTAAGCGGAGATGCTTTAGAAGGTTTAATGAGGCCGTTGTTACAGCAAGGGTTTGTGTATTGCCAGCATTCATCGGCGCAAACTTGTGCCGGTCAGTGTCTTAGCGGATGTTTGAGCGCGAGCGCGGGTGAGCATTATTATTGGAGCGAACAACCGCTTAAACCACTCAGCATTAATATTGTTGTCAACCAATAATGTCGCCACCAGGCCTGGTGCAAGGTGAATTAATCAATAAAAACGCAGCGATTGCGTCCTTGGTTTTTCGCTTGATAAAGCGCTTTATCGGCGCGCTGAATAACCTGATCCAAATGACTATCTTGGGAATCAAAACAAGCAATGCCGATACTAATCGTGATCGGTAACATTTGACCGGCATAATCCGCCGGCGTTTGTTCGACCGATTTGCGAATGCGTTCTGCCAAATTAAATGCTTCCGCCTTTGGCGTATTCGGCAATAAAATCGCAAACTCTTCACCGCCCAAACGTCCGACAACATCGACTTTTCGCACCGACTGTTTCATGACATTGGCCAGATTTATGAGTACCGCATCACCGGCCGCATGGCCATATTCATCATTGACGGTTTTAAACCGATCCGCATCCAGCATTAAGAAACTGAAACCGTTGCCATAACGCCGTGCTCGCTCAAACTCTTCTGCCGCGACCTGCATAAAATAACGCCGATTCCATAACTGAGTCATGTCATCAATCGTCGCCAGATCTTTTAATCGTTGCTCAAGGTGTTTGCGATCAGTGATATCTTGCTGAAAACCGTTCCAAATTAGATCACCGACTTTATTTTTTTTCGGCTCGGCATCTTCAATGCGCATCCAACGCACATGGCCTTCCAAAATGAAACGCCCCTCCCATACAAAGGCTCTCTCTTTGCGCCAAGCGTAACTTTGTCGTTGTTTATAATCGTCCAGATCATCAGGATGAACATGCGCTAAATTCAACACGTCTACTGCGGTTTCGACCCCATTTAACTGTAAAAATAATTCATTACAGTAATCATACGAGGCCTGACCTTCGCTAGTGACGCGTAGGGTATACAAACCTAATGGCACTTGTGCAGAGAACTGCTGATACTGTGCGTTGACTTTACGTAATGCTTTTTCAAAAGCCCGTCTTGAAAACGCGTTACTAATGGTCTCGGCCACTACTTGTAACAATACAATTTTATCGCTTGGCCAATCGTGCTGTGTGCGTACCGAATCAATCCCAAAAAAACCGACCGGCTGATTGTTTTCAATCATCGGAATGATCAACAATGATTGGATGTCTTGCGCCAATAAAAAATCGCGCTCGGCGGCTAAACTTTCATCCATCGACTTCACATCAGGAATATGTAATACCTGCTGTGATTCAATTTGCATTAACATCCACGGAAAGTTTTCGTTGTGCAGATGCTGCAGTTTTGAAATTTGTGGTTCAATGCCGTCAGCACACCATTCGTGCGTGTTGGAGTGTTGATGCCGGATTGTATCAAATTGAAAAATGTAACACCTGTCAACATCAAAACNNAAAAACTCGCCGATTTCGCGCATGGTTTGATTAACCGCTTGGTCAATTAACTCAATCGGTGTATTCACCAAACGCTTGGAAGTCTGTGCCACCATTTTTTCAAACGCTAACTGACGTTGCGTTTGACTATCGGCTTCTCGCTGACGAGTTAAATCTTCAACTATAACGAGACCGCCTTCAATCAAGCCGGTATTGGCTTTAACCGGAATAAATAACGCATTAACCGGTAACTTTTTGCCGCTGGTCACGGAAGTGTAATTAATTTCAAGCTGGATCGAACGGCCGCTAATGGCAGCCTTCACAGCCTCAACCACTCGTTGATCCGGAATACTCAACATATCCAAACCAGTTAATTTTTCTGCGCTGGAGCCTAGTAACTCAACAAAACGATCATTAAAGATTTGCAAACAGCCGTTGGCATCATATACCGCGATGCCAAAAGGGGCTTGAGCCAACAACGCACTAAACCAAGGTTTTGCGTTGTCAGACAAAAGTTCAACTGTTTTATTGATAGTTACCAACGACTTGTTACTCGACAAAAAAACGTTTTTAAATATTCAGTTTCCACAATCGCGGGATGAACCGGGTGATCCGGTGCTTGATAAGCTTGATCAAACACTTGAACCGTACGATCTACATGGCTGGCCGCGGCTTGAATTTGCGTTAATAACAACTCACGCGGCATGTGATGTGAGCAAGATGCCGACACCAAAATCCCACCCGGTGTAACTAAACGCATCGCTAATTCATTAATGCGACGATAACCTTCAGCACCGGCTTTCAGGTCTTTTTTGCGTTTCACAAATGCAGGCGGGTCAACAATCACTACATCGTACTTTTCGCCCTGGGTTGATAACGCTGATAACACTTCAAATGCATTACCTTGATAACTGGTGAGTTTGTCGGCGACGCCATTACGTTCGGCATTAACATGCACGCCGTCCAATGCGCTTTCCGATGCATCCACACAAGCTACTGATTCCGCCCCCGCCATCGCTGCTTGAATGCCCCAACCACCGAGATAACTAAAGACATCCAATACTTTTTTGCCCGCTACCAGCGTTTGTAATTTCGCACGCGCCATCCGATGATCATAAAACCAACCGGTTTTTTGGCCACCTAATACCGGAATCACAAACTCCGCACCGTTTTCTTTGACAATGACCTCATCCGGTAATTCGCCATACGCGAGCTCTTGGTACTTTTCCAAGCCTTCCAATTCACGACTCGCCATATCATTACGCCATACAATCGCTTGCGGGTGATAAAGATTGATCAATACTTGAATAATGTCGTCTTTGACGGCTTCCATACCGGCCGTACCGATTTGCACCACAAAAACATTATTAAACCGATCAATCACCAGGCCTGGCAGTCCGTCGCTTTCACCAAAAACCAAACGATAATAGGGTTCTGAAAAACAGGTTTCGCGCAAAGCTTGTGCTTGCTGTAAACGCGTTTTGAGTAATTGCAAATTTAAACCGTGTTTGGCATTGCGGGTAAACACGCGCGCGCAAATCAAGGTATTTGGGTTAACATACGCCGTACCCAAGGGTTTACCGTTACTGGCTTCCACCACCACTTGTTGACCGGCCGTGAAGTTTTTTAGCGGTGTAACCGCGGTATCGACTTCATTACTGAATATCCATAAATGGCCTTGTTTCAGGCGACGATCTTCGTTTTTCTTTAAACGTAAGCTAGCTAATTCAACCATCAATAATTTCCGACTGATATTCTTCTGGATCCATCAAATCTTCTAACTCTGACAAATCATGTGGTGCAATTTTAATTAACCAACCGCCATCATAAGGCTCGTCGTTGATCATTTCCGGTTGCTCTTCTAATGTTTCGTTAATCGCCACAATTTCACCTGAAACCGGCGTATGTACGTCAGAAGCGGTTTTCACCGACTCAATCATCAGGACATCATCGCCGGCACTGACATCTGTGCCTACTTCAGGAAAGTTGACACTTACAATATCACCCAAAGCTTCTTGCGCAAAATCGGTAATCCCGATCACCACCAAACCATCTTCATCTACATAAGCCCATTCGTGGCTAACTGCATATTTTAAATGTCCAGGTAACACGCTCATAACCACGCCCTCCGCGCCAAAAATAAGACTCGTAACATGTCAACGATAAGCTCGTCAACACGCCTATATATAAGCAGAGTATGATAACATCTTGCTCAAAAACTGTGCAGAGATTTATAGCGGCATAAAGCCCATAGCCGGCGAAAAACCGGTATGGGCAAAGTAGATAAGGAGGCGGGTAAAAAAGTTTTAAAACGGTCTGATTAACCTATCACGATACAATTTCGACCATCGTTTTTCGCATCATAAAGGGCATTATCAACGCGTTTTAATATGGAGTTTTCATCATCCGTTTCCAACATACAAGTCAAACCAAAACTGCAGGTTAAACGTTGCTCGGGTAACGCCGAGAAATCATGCTCGGCAATTTTTTTCAACAACCGTTGTGCAACGTGGGATGCGGTTTCCATATCGGTTTCGATTAACAATACAATAAACTCTTCACCGCCATAACGACAGAACAGGTCTGTTTCACGCAAGGATTCCGCAACCAGCTGCGTCAGTTGCTGCAAGACCGCATCACCGACATCGTGACCAAAACCATCGTTAATTTCTTTAAAGAAATCAACATCAAACATCAAAATGCATAATGGCGACTGGTAACGTTTTGCACGCACCATTTCTTGTGACAAACTCTTATTAAAAAACAACCGATTGCCAATCCCTGTCAATTCATCTGTCTGTGATAAATAGGCTAATTGGTGCTGAATGTTTTCCATTTCGGTAATGTCTTGCAGTGCGACCGTGTATTGACCAAATAAATCTTGTTTTAGCGGCTGAATTTTAATTGAGAAATAATAAATACGATGACCTCGCACAATTTTCGCTTTATGCACTTCGGCCGGATGATTAAGAATGTATTGAATCCAATAAATACCATCGACTTCGCGTTGTATCAAACCCTCACCGGCCTCAAACGTATCACATACACATTGATATTTTTTATGAAAGTCATCAATGGTTTCAAACTCCCTAAATAACTCAAAGAAATGGCGATTTGCATCCACAATACGTTTTAAATTGGTGACATATAAAATATCGGAAGCGGAATCAATCACATCACGGTAATAGTTACGTTGCAGATAAACTTGCTGGCGACTGAGAAATAAAAACCCTAATAACACCAACATAATTACCACGATTGAGCCAAACAAAAGGTAACGATCCAAAATCACCTCAACCGAAGAAAAGTCGAAACTCTCCAACGGTTTAACAACAATCCAATGGCCTTCGGTATCACCAATAGAATCTAAAATCGGTACCCGCGTGATTAGGTGATTTTGTGCGATCATGAAATCATTCATTTTCACAACTTGCTCTATCCCAACCTGTTCAACCAGCTCGATGCTGGCATCGGCATTATGGGTATTAACCACATAATAATCACCGATAAAACGTTCTGAACGCGGCAACACGATTTTTGAGCGATGGCGCTGATCCGCTAAGACTAATGAAGTTGAATGCGCTTGCACAAAGCGGTCTATTAAGGGTTGAAACTGAGAAACGACCTCAACCACACCTAGTAATTCCTGGTCTTCAAAAACCGGCACCATGGTTTTAAACGTCATGGAAAACAATCCGGTACTGACCGTGGTGGTCGGTGCCGTGCGCGGATTTTTTAATAGGTTTTCTAAGTCCTTACGAATGCCGATCAACGAATCGCCACGCCGATCAATCCAGCTGCGCTCTAAACTAACGCCTTCTCGATTAATCGCTTGTAACCAAATGGAGGTGATGTTTGAATTACGCTCAATTTTGTCGGCCATTTGCCGTAATCCGCCCTGCATCGTACAACAAGGTTGTTTGAGCAATGTTTTGACGGTGGGGTTTTCCGATAACATTAATGCCAGTGATAATGAGGCACTTTTTTGCTCCGAAATAAGCATATTTACTTGAGCGTTGATTTCTGCACTGTAGTTTTCATATACCGATTGTTGAAGCACCGCTCTTTCAGCATTGTGCACTTTCGCCATCCAGCCGATGATAAATAACATTGTGATGATAAATGCCATAACCAACCAGCGATATCTATGTAAAACCTGCTTCATAACCCGCCTTTGTTTTCATTAACCCGCATCACTTAATATCAACACAAAATTGGAACGAGTGTTATTTTTTAATTATTTTGAACGATCTTGCATCAAAATACTTATTAATTTTGCTAATCCTACCTCTAGGTTTTGATTATTGTCTAAGCGAACCAAACCTGGACAATCCAACGCATTAAAAGCCTGTGCCCGCTCCAATCTTTGTTTTATTTGCTGCGTATTTTCGCGGCCCCGCTTAATGAGGCGTTGCTCC
>DIJW01000149.1 GCA_002421475.1 Thiomicrospira sp. UBA5634
TTGGCGGAAGCAAAACAAATTGGCCTGTGGTTTAAACAACTCGCTATCCCTTATAACCAAGTGTTCGCTAGCCCATTATGTCGCGCAAAACAGACGGCCGTGGCGACATTTGGCGACGCGGTAAAAGTGGAGCTTAACTTACAATATACTGCGGCTTTGACGACGGAGGAAAAACAGCCGATTATCGCTAAAACGCGAGAGTTATTATCTTCTCCGGTAGAGACTGGTACGAATCGTATATTAGTAGCACATGGTCCGAATATGGTCGAAATGCTGGCCTATTTCCCGCCCGAAGGTACGATTGTTTTTATCCGACCATTAGGCGGGGAGGAGAAAAAGTTTGAATATTTAGGCTCTATTACCCCCGCACACTGGCCGCTGTTATTAAAACAAATGAGTCAATAGTTTTATGAAAGCCAGCCGCAGCGTTTTGCTGATGTTTTTTGCTCCGGTTTTGTTGATTGCGCTGGTAGCAATCATGATTGGTTATTGGTCGTTAAATTCGATTAAAAACCAATATGAAGACAATATCAACCTGCAAATTGCCGATATTCAAGTGGTGCAACAAGCGGCAGATTTTAGTCGCGAAATTGGCCGCATTCATCAACGGGTTAGTGCGGCCATTCATTCGGCAATAGCTGGCGAGCTAAATGAAGTGCAGCTGTATTATTTGCATTCAGACATTGTGAATGACTTCGCCCGTTTAACGAATGAGGTTAACATTATTGCCGGGTCTGAATTATTGCGTGAAGTGAATCATGGCAGTGTATTGGCATTACGAGATCAATACAGTGAATATCGCCGTTTTATTATTATGGCGACCGATATTATTGCGATTGATCCGAGTATGGCGACAGATTACGTGCAGCAGGCGCAGCAGCATTTTATTCAGTTTTCGTTATATGCCCAGCGCATCACCAAGCTGTTGGCAGAGCGCAGCGAAGTTCGAAGCATTGAAGCGCGCAAAACCCAAGATCAGTTTTTTTATCAGGTTATTTGGTTAGGCTTTTTAGCATTGGGTTTAATGTTTTTATTGGCGTTATTTTCGGCAGGCCTGGTGAGCCGAAAAATGCTGCATGTGGCGGATGCATTAAGTGTGATGGCGCATAATGAGCAAGCTTCGTTGAGTTTGCCGCATATTGAAAAAATGCATCAAACATCAAACGGCGAGTTTGGGCGTATAGCGGGTGCGTTATTGAGTTTTCGTGATGCGATTGCGAAACGCAAACAAGCGGAAGCCGAAGCATTTCAATTGTCTTTTTATGATCCGTTAACCAAACTGCCGAATCGTCGATTACTGCTAGAGCGTTTAAAGCATTCCATGCTCGTGGGTTCTCGCAGTTTGCAATTTGGCGCAGTACTATATTTTGACTTGGATCATTTTAAAACGATTAACGATACACAAGGACACAGTGCCGGTGACTTGTTGTTAATTGAAGTCGCAAAAAGGTTGGAATCAACGTTGCGTGAAGGGGATACTTTGGCCCGTATCGGGGGTGATGAGTTTATTGTGGTGCTTGAGTCACTTGGCGTTAAAAGTCAAACGGCAGCCAACGAGGCCGAAACGATGGCTGAAACCATACGGTTGGCACTTAACGAACCCTACCAAATTGCTGATTTTCGCTATTTTTCTACTCCAAGTATTGGCGTGGTGTTGTTTAAAGGAACACAAACTCCGATAGATGATTTGCTTAAACACGCTGATACAGCCATGTATGGTGCAAAGAAAAAAGGCCGTAATACAGTTAACTTCTACGACCCGGATGTGCAAAAAACCATTGAGCAGCGTGCTCGATTAGAAAACGAATTACGTGAAGCAATTGAGTTGCAGCAATTTGAAATTTATTATCAAATCCAAGTGAATGAACACCGACAGCCACAGGGCGTCGAAGCGTTGTTACGCTGGAAACATCCGGTGCATGGGCAGATTGCGCCGGCTGAGTTTATTCCACTAGCCGAAGAAACCGGCTTGATTTTGCCGTTAGGATTATGGGTTTTACAAACGGCTTGCCAGCAACTCAGTCGCTGGCAAGATAGTGTTTTCGAGCCATTAACCATATCAGTGAACGTCAGCGCCAAGCAGTTTAAAGAGGCCGGATTCACTGAACAGGTTGAAGAAGTCTTACGCCAATCAAACGTGCAACCGAATCAACTAAAGCTTGAATTAACTGAGTCAATTATTCTGGATAATGTTGAAGAAGCGATTCGTAAAATGCGTCATTTGCGCGGTTTAGGCGTACATTTTTCACTGGATGACTTTGGTACCGGTTATTCGTCATTACAATATCTAAAACAGTTACCGATTGACCAAATTAAAATAGACCAGTCGTTTGTGCGTGATATTACGGATGATGCTGACGATGCGTCAATTGTGCAGACCATTATTGCAATGAGCCAAGCGCTTGGTTTGCAGGTGATTGCCGAAGGTGTGGAAACCTCAAACCAACAGGCCTTGTTGTTGCAGCATGGCTGTAAGCTGTATCAAGGTTATTTATTTGGCAAACCTATGCCGGTGGAGCAACTTGAAGCAAGTTTCAAACTTTAAAAATCCGTTTAATTAAGCTAATGGTTTTCACCACCAGGCCTGGTGGTGAAAACATTCGGCTAATGTTCGCTATTTAATCCAAATACTTTTTATGTGCGTAAATTCGCGAATGCCCTGATAGGATAACTCTCGACCGTAACCGGAATTTTTAACCCCGCCAAACGGTATGCGAGGATCTGATTTAGTTATACCGTTTACAAAACAGGCACCTGACTCCATACCACGTGCAATGGTTTCGGCGGTGGCACTGTCTTTACTCCAAACCGAACCACCTAATCCAAATTCTGTGGCATTTGCTAAGCCTAACGCATGTGCCGGTTCCGATGCTTTTAATACAATCGCAACCGGACCAAAAAACTCTTCATTAAAGGCCGGCATATTGCTTGAGATATTGCTTAAAATCGTTGGTGCATAATAACAACCTGGACGGTCAAGTTGATACCCACCGGTCACCAGTGTTGCGCCCAACTCGATGGATTGGGACACTTGTTGATGCAGTTCATCCAGCAAGTCTTGGCGTGCCATTGGGGCAAGCGTGGTGTTCGGGTCAAGCGGATCACCCGCAACAAATTTGTTTTCAATCGCTGCTTTAAATTGCTGAATAAACTTGTCGTAAATAAACTGATCAACAATAAAACGTTTTGCCGCGATACAACTTTGCCCCATATTTAAAAACCGGCTACTGACAGCCGCGTCAATCGCCAACGCCATATCGGCATCATCCAACACAATAAATGCATCTGAACCACCGAGTTCTAACACCGTTTTTTTCAATTCAGAGCCGGCTATCGACGCGACCTTACGTCCGGCAGGTTCACTGCCGGTCAGCGTAACGGCGCGCACATAACGGTTACGAATCACGCTTTCGACCTGATCAGCACCAATCATCAGGTTAGTGAAAACATGGTCGGGAAAGCCGGCTTGTTTAAACACATTTTCCATGGCGATGGCACATTGCGGCACATTAGAAGCGTGTTTAAGTAGGGCAATATTGCCCGCGACCAATGCCGGTGCGGCGAAACGGAACACTTGCCAGAAAGGAAAGTTCCACGGCATAACGGCCAGAACCACCCCCATGGGTTGATAACAAATATAACTTTTGCTGGCATCGGTTTCGATGATTTCATCGGCTAAAAAAGCCGGACCATTTTCGGCATAATATTCACACACCCAAGCGCATTTCTCGATTTCTGATTTAGCTTCTTGAATTGTTTTGCCCATTTCTAGGCTAATGAATGTGGCAAGTTCTTCTTGCTGATCACGCAAAACATCCGCTACCGCCAGCATTAATTGGCAACGTTCTTCGATTGGAGTACGCTGCGCCCAATCGGCGAACTTTTGCCCGGCGCGTTTAACGGTGTCATCCAATTTTGTTTGATCCCAGGTGTCAAAGCGAGCGAGTTCTTTGCCGCTGACGGGGTTGATTGAAACAAAAGCCATGCATTCTCCTAGCGATTAAATAACAAACGTTGTCCGGGGACGAAATCGGCAAACTGACCCTGGTCATACATTAACCGGCCATTGACGAAGGTTTTCACCACACTCGATTTGAAAGTGTGGCCTTCCCAAGGCGACCACTGACATTTATACAGATTGTGAGTTTTGTCGTCGGTATGCGGGCGGTTTAAATCAACCAATACCAAGTCCGCCCAATAACCTTCGCGAATAAATCCGCGATCTTGAATTTGGTAAAGTCGCGCGACATTATGCGAAAAACGATCAACGATTAATTCAAGGCTAAAAACACCTTGGTGATATAAGTCGAGCAGTGCCGTTAACGATTGCTGTACTTGGGGTAAGCCGGACGGTGCTTTGAAATAAGTTTGTTGTTTTTCATCCCAAGTATGCGGCGCATGGTCGGTTGCAATCACATCAATA
>DIJW01000011.1:0-199 GCA_002421475.1 Thiomicrospira sp. UBA5634
GATAATAAACAACGCGACGTCCAATTGAACAGTTATCGGCAACAAGTTAAAGCATTAAAACAAGAACGTGCGATTTTGGCAGCGCAGGCAGTTATTGAGTGGGCACAGCTTGAAACAGGTTGATTTATTTGAACAAACTTGGAACGACAGGCCTGGTGAACAGGTTGGTGTCGACGAAGTAGGGCGTGGACCACTTACG
>DIJW01000011.1:234-13366 GCA_002421475.1 Thiomicrospira sp. UBA5634
CAGTTTAAAACTTCGGGACTCAAAAGCTTTAACCCATAACAAACGTCTAGAGTTAGCTGAAAAAATTCGTCAAGTTGCATTAGATTATGTCATTGTCGGTATATCGCCTGAACAGATTGACACGTTAAATATTTTGCAAGCAACTATGTTGGCTATGCGTACGGCAGTAGAAGGGTTATCAAAACCTTTTCAACAGGTGCTGGTAGATGGAAACCGATGCCCTGACATTAAATGTGCATGTATTCCGATTGTAAAAGGCGACAGTAAAGTTGCAGAAATCAGCGCAGCATCAATTTTGGCTAAAGTGTATCGCGATGAACAGATGCTGCAATTACATCAGCGATATCCTCACTATGGTTTTGATCAGCACAAAGGTTATCCAACAGCCGCGCATTTGGCGGCTATTGAGTCTTATGGTTTGATTGATGGTTATCGTAAAAGCTTTAAACCAATAAAATTATGGCTAGAAAAATCTTCAGCCCGCTAAAATCTCCACGTATAGACTTTTTATCTGTGTAGAATCGCATTAATATAGATAAAAATACGACAAATAATAGGTGTAATCCATGAGTACAACCCTTGCGCAGATTGAAAAAACCGCCAATTTAAGCAAAAACAACCAGATGAGCCTGATGATTTTTCAGGTTCAATTTCAAAAGGAAAATGCACGACCACCTTCTTATTACGGGATGAATGTATTTAAAGTGCGTGAGGTACTTGAGGGACGTTCTTATGAAGTTGCTGAAATGCCCGACAGTAATCCGCTAATTGAAGGGATGATTGAACTTCGAGGAACGTACTTGCCGGTGATTGATTTGCCTAAATGGATGGGCTTTGAAATGACCGAAGAGGAGCGAGAAAAGTCGATTATTATTGTTGCGGATTTTAGTCGCAACTTTATTGGTTTGCGTGTTGCCCATATTCATGGAGTAGAAGAAAAGGATTGGACTGAAATTCATCCTGCCGGTAATTACAATGTTGACGTTAATCGTAATCAAATTGTAAACCATACTTATCTCGATGGTAGTGAAACGCTATGTTACATTTTGGACATCGAGAAGTTATTAATTGAAGCCATGCCGGTGATGGCGAAAAAGATTTTCTCATCGGCTAAGGAAGTAGATAAAAGCCAGATTCAGTTGAGTGCCAATATGAAAAAAGCAAAAGTTTTATTTGCTGAAGACAGTAAATCGATTCAAAAATATATGAAGATGGTTTTTGAACAGATTGGATTGATGTCTGAAGGCTTTGATAATGGACGTTTGTTGTTGGATTACATTAATAAACTCGAAGACTTGAATGAAATTTCAGTTGTGTTTACCGACCTTGAAATGCCGGTCGCTTCGGGTCATACCGTGATAAAAGAATTGCGTAATAATCCAAGAACACGTCATTTACCGATTATTGTTCATACCTCTATGACAAGTGACAATAATAGCCGTGAAGTGATTGAAATGGGTGCAAACTACTTTATAGGTAAAGTGGATACTGATTTGATTGTAAAAACTTTGCATAAAGTTCAGCAAGACTTTCCGCGTTTAGCTTGAGAACTCAACGATAGCACCAGGCCTGGTGCTATCGGTTTTTGTTAACGTGGATGTGGGGTGAATAAACAAAAAAGCCGTCTGATCAGGACGGCTTTTTTGTTTCAGCTTAACGTTATATTAACGCTGACGAGCTTTAAACTTCGGGTTGGTTTTGCAAATTACATAAACCTTACCGCGACGACGCACAACTTGGCAGTCTTTATGGCGAGTTTTAGCTGATTTTAGTGAAGATAAAATTTTCATCGTGCTTACCTAGGTTAATGAGTCTTGCGACTCGGTTCAAATTTGAAAGCCGAATTCTACTTACTTCAGCGAACTTTGTCTAGCATTGATCTGGAATTTGATTGAAATAAAGTGATTTTTCGTTATGCTAGTCGCTTTGTGTGAAGATGCGGGCGTAATTAAGGTGAAAATAGCGTGTTGCGGGATCAAGTAAAGGCATTTTTAGCAACGGGCGGAGCGCTGGATCAAACGATTGAGGGCTTTGGAATTCGCGATGCCCAGATCGAAATGGCACAACAGATCGCTGATATGATTGATTCGGGTGAAACCTTATTAGCCGAAGCGGGTACGGGTACCGGTAAAACGTTTGCTTATTTAATCCCAGCGTTACTATCGGGTAAAAAGGTGATTGTTTCAACCGCCACAAAAACATTACAACAACAATTAGTTGATAAAGATTTGCCTTTATTAGTGACATTGTGTGGAGTTAAAGGCTCTGTGGTGTTATTTAAAGGGCGAGAAAATTATCTGTGCCAACAGCGTTTGAGTTTGGCTGAATCGCAAGAACAAAATACTAAAGCGGATTGGCAAAAATTGGCCNNAGCCCTGCTGAGGGAGTGGTCTCAACAAACGAAAACGGGCGATCTTGCTGAGTGTGCTGGCTTGGAAGAGAATGATCCGCTGAGCCGTAAAGTGTGTGCGCGGTTGGAGTTTTGTCAGGCGGTGGGGTGTCAAAAAGACAGTGATTGTTTTTATCCATTAATGAAACAACGTGCCGCTGATGCACAAGTTCTGGTCGTTAATCATCATTTATTCTGTGCCGACTTGGCATTGCGTGAGCAAGGTTTTGGTGAGTTATTACCTGATGCGGATATTTACATCTTTGATGAAGCCCACCAGTTACCCGATATTGCGGCACAGTTTTTAGGTTTTTCCATTTCACGTCATCAGCTGGATGAGTTAATACGTGATATCAAACAGGCTAAACAACAAGAGTCGCCGGAGTCTGAAGACTTAATTGATCGTGTCACATTGTTTGGTGAGCAGGTTAAAGCGGTGAACGAAGCGTTAGGTAAATGGGATAAACGTTGGACTTGGGAACAATTGTCTAACTCGCCGGTTTTTATGCTGTCGTTAAAACATTTATTGAACCATTTGGGTGCTTTAGCAGATCATCTAAAAAGTTTGGAAGAACGTGGAAAGTTATTGGCGAGTGTGGCTAAACGTACCACCGAGTTTGAAAGTCAGTTGCGTTTATGGCTTGAGACTAAAAAAGATACTGAAGTGCGTTGGGCAGAGTCTTTACAAGTCAGGTTTAAATTAAATTTAACGCCTCTAAGTGTAGCGGATCCTTTTCGTCGACAACGTGAAGCAATAGGCGGAGCGTGGATATTTACCTCTGCGACGTTAAGCGTACGAGATAAATTTGAATATTCCCAACAGCGTTTGGGTTTGTTTGAAGCGAAGACAGCGGTTTGGCCAAGTCCATTTGATTATGTTAATCAAGGCCTGATTTATCATCCTCTCGGTTTGCCTGAACCCCGTGAAGCGGATTATATTAAAATTTGTTTACGTGCCGCTTGGCCGTTATTAAAGGCGAGCCAAGGACGAGCATTTTTGCTCTTTACCAGCTTTCGGGCTCTGAGCGAAGCAAAAGCAATTTTAGAAAACCACTGGGATGGTGTGTTACTTGTGCAAGGCGAGGCACCAAAAGCAGAATTGTTAAGCCGGTTTAAATCGGAGCAGAATGCCTTATTATTAGGTACCAGCAGTTTTTGGGAAGGGGTCGATGTTAAAGGGCAAACTCTGCAGTTGGTGATCATTGATCGAATTCCCTTTGCGCCGCCGGATGATCCGTTAGTACAAGCACGTGAAAGTTATTTAAAACAAAAAGGCCTAAACAGCTTTGCGCATTTTCAATTACCTGAGGCCACCATGGCTTTAAAACAAGGCTGTGGTCGTCTTATTCGTGATCAGACTGATCGGGGTGTGTTGATGTTGTGTGACCCGCGTTTGCGAACCAAACGTTATGGTCAGACTATTATTGAAAGTTTGCCTGGTTTTCGCTGGGTTTATTCGCCGGAAGAAGCGGTGGCGTTATTAAAAAAAGGTGATGAATGAGTATTGTATTGGCCATTGAAACCTCAACGGCAAATTGCGCGGTGAGTATTGTCGGTGATGGCGTTCTTTATGCGCAGGCCGAATTGGCGCCGCAACAACATGCTCAGTTAATGTTGCCGATGGTGCAGCAAGCTTTGTTGACCACCGGGTTAGAAGCAAATCAAATTGATGCCTTAGCATTTGGAGAGGGTCCAGGCGCATTTACCGGGTTGCGAATTGCGGCAGGCCTGGTGCAAGGTTTAGCTTTAGGCTGGAATAAACCGGTTATTGCTGTTTCCACGCTTTCTGCTTTGGCATATCAAGGATTTATGCGAACACGTGAATTAAAATGGCAGGCTTGTCTAGATGCGCGTATGGGGGAGTTTTATACACAGTATTGCGAATTTGATGCCAATGGCGTCTTAATTAATGCAACAGATGCACAATTGTTGCCTGCAAAATCATTAAAAGCAGGCTGGGCTGGGCAAAATGGGATTGGTGATATTCAGCCGTCTTATCCTGAGTTGGCTGAAGCATTTGGCGTATGGCTAGATGATGTGCCAAATGCACAATCCGTTGCTATACTGGCGTTGGCGCAAATTGACAAAGCGCAGACATTACAGCAGTGTATTCCACAACCGATTTACCTTAGACCTTCGGTGGCAACCTAAGAAATGACTGAAGTGCTAAAAAATTGAGCAGGTGTTATTAGCCGTTAGACTTTATTGAAGTTTTGTCTTAACTTAACGAGTTGCCAACAAAGTTATCCACAGTATCTGTGTAAAAGAGGAATAAATATGCATCACTATAAAACGATACTTGTCGCTATCGATTTTTCCCATAACAGTGAACAAGCTTTGCAGCGTGCAAAACAAGTTGCCCAAGTTTATTCGGCAGATTTACAGGTTATACATGTGACAGAAGTACCGACTTACCCTGTATTGGAAGATGTAGCCATTACAGGAATAGCAGGGGTGTGGGATGATCAGCTTGGCGAAAAACTGTACCAAGCATCATTAAAACGTTTAACCCAAATGGCTGATGCACAAAACATTGACCACCAGGCCTGTCATGTTATTACCGGTATTCCGCGTATTGAAATTACCGCGCGTGCGCAACAGATCGGTGCTGATCTTATTGTGATTGGGCGTAGGGGGTTGTCAGGGTTGCAGCGTTTAATTGGTTCAACGGCCGATGCGGTGATTCATGATGCATCATGTGATGTGTTAGCGGTTAACCTTAAGGAGTAAGCCATGCTTAAATGGTCACATTGGTTTTTGGGATTGGTCTTCGCGTTAAATGTGAATGCAGAAACTTTTCAACCGGGTGAAACCGTATTTGTCGGTTTACCTTCCATTACCATTAAAGACGATGCCTTTATTATTGGTGAAGTGACCAAGCGTTTGGATAACGGTGACTATCAAATTAAAGTGCAAGACTATGTTGAAGGTCATGACTATGGCGCTTTTTGCCAGCCGGTTGCGGTGGTGCAAGGCGACAGTGTTTACGGCAAGGGTTGGGAGTTATGGCAGGATACCACCAAACTTAATCAGCCAAATCTAGAGTATGTTGTTGCAAAAAACTTGGTGATGCCACATCGCCAAGGGCAACACTACTATATAGAACGCAATAATATTTGGGTGGTGTTTGGCCGTTGGTGGTCGGATGCTCCCATTTTACCGGTAGAACGTTTAACTCGTGCTCAGGCTGATGCTAAAGGCGTTGGCCTGGAAGGCATGCACGCCGCCTTCGATTTAGCTATAGCTCATCGTTATGCCTTTTATGAAGATGGCTGGGGTCGTCCTTATTGGCCGTATGAAACAGTGCCGTTTTTGAATGATTTGATGGATCGAGTGTTAAGTTTGTTAGAACAAGATAAAGCATTAAATCAGCTGTGGCGCTCACAACCGCGTGACGCTAAGGAATCTCAAAAAGATGTGCATACATATTTTTTGTTGGTCGCTTTAGATAAGCTGGTGAAAGATGCATATTACCGTTTATATGATGATTTAGACCAAGCTGATCCGAGAGCAGTAGCGGAGTTGACGGCTAAATTGAAGCGTTTGGGTAAAGAAAAGATTTAAATACCAAGTGGGTGAAAAACTACGTCGGTTTAACCGACGTAGTTCAGAATATTATTGTTTAAGTTTGTAGTATTCTTTGTTCAGAAAAGCAACTACATGTTCAACCTCATCGTCAAACCAACCTGTGTTGAGGTTTACATTACAGAAGTTGACTGCCTTAACAAGTTTTTCGTAGGTATTCGTTTTGGCGGGGTCATAGGGTTTTTTAGTGTGACAACTTAAACAATTAGCTTCATCATGCAAGGCTTTACCTGCCACGGGATCCCCTGCAGCGAAAATGTTGGATGAAAATACTGCTATTGACGTACTTAATAAAAGCGCTGTTTTTTTCATGTTACTCTCCCACTTTGTTTAAAGGCCGGGTTTCATTCTAACTATAAAATGCTGTTATAAATCAAAAATTTATTTATCGACCAATTAGAAAAATAGTAGGGGGTGCTGTGAGTGAAGTTACCTATATAAAAGGGAAGGATGAAAGTTTAGAAAACTCGATTCGTTTTATGCAAAACATTTTGCAAGAACAGGGGTTTGACATCAATGAAGTTAAGTGGCTGAATCCGGTTGAAAACATATTTTCACTTCACATTCATGATCGCATTTGCCCGGGTTTGTTTACTAATGGTAAAGGGGCGAGTCGTAAAGCAACACTGGCAAGTGCGTTAGGTGAATATCTAGAGCGTTTGTCGACCAATTATTTCTTTTCTGACTATTATTTGCCTAGCTCAACGGGTGATCACCAGGCCTGGTTGTATTATCCGCATGAAAAACAATTTGCATTACAGGACTATAAACAATGTTTGAATCCAAAATTATGGTCAATATATGATCCGCACCAGGAAATCTCGGCTTCGCATTTACTAAGCTTTAATGATGATGCCGAGTTTATTCGTGCGATTGAAATGCGACATGCTCAAACAGGTGAAGTAGCCTATTTCCCAATGAATTTATTGAGTAATTTATATGCCAGTAACGGTTTATCAGCGGGCAATACATTTGATGAAGCGCATGTGCAGGGGTTGTCAGAAATTTTTGAGCGCTGGGTGAAAAATAAAATTTTGGTTGAAAATTTATGTTTACCAGAAGTGCCTGTCAGCGTTCTACAGCGTTTTCCATCTATTGTTAAGTCATTGGCATCTTTGCGTGAACAAGGGCTAGAAGTTTCAGTTAGAGATGCATCTTTAGGTGGTCAGTTTCCGGTGATGAATGTGACCTTGTTTGATCCGTCCAAAGGCCAGTGTTTTGCCTCTTTTGGCGCACATCCTATTTTTGAGGTTGCGTTGGAGCGAACGTTAACAGAATCATTGCAAGGGCGTCATTTAGACTTTTTAGACGGTTTTCAAGTACCGACATTTGACCAGCAAGCGGTTGCTGAAGCTGAAAACTTAGAAAACCATTTTATTGATTCAAGCGGATTGATTCACGCGCGCTTTATTTCGCAGCAAGCGGATTTTCCGTTTGTTGACTGGAATTGGGATATGGAAACCTCACAGCAATGGCAATGGTTAGTTGCGTTAGCTGGGCAACAGGGTTTTGATGTCTATGTTGCTGATTATGAGCATTACGGTTTTAAAGCCTGCCGTATCGTGGCTCCTGGTATGTCTGAAGTTTATCCGCTTGATGAGCTAATTATAAAAAATCAAAATGACGGGCGGGTTTTACGTCATGCGCTACAACAATTTGTACAAACCAATAATCCTCAAGTTGTATTAGATGTGTTGGATGAAATTGGTTTGAGTGACCATCAAGGTGTGGCCTCTTTAATCGGTTTAATGCCTGATTCGGGAAGTCAATGGAGCGATTTAAAAGTGATTGATTTGCGTTTTTGGATGGAGTTGGCTGCTGGTGATTACCCGTCCGCTTATGATACGCTGCAAGGGTGCAAAGCTTATGTCCATCCGCAACGTCCGATGGCAAAAGTTTTTGAAGCGTTTAGTATGGTGTTAGATATTGAACTCGAACAGCTGCGTTTCTCTGATTATCGTCAAGGATTAGTTCAGCTATTTGGCGAAGATACAGTGGCTTATGTTGAGCAACATTTACAAGGTAAGGTTGTTGGCTGGGGTTGTCCGATCGGAATGGCTGCGTTTAAACAAAGCCAGCGTCATCAAGCGATGCTGGGCGTTTATGAACGCGCTCGTAGCGCAAAACAAATGTTTTACCGTGCAAATTAATCGAATTTATCCCGAAGTCGCGCTAAATTAAGTTAATTTGGCAAAAATTTGGTAAAATGCACGCCAAAATAAACCCAAGCCTATCTCAGGAATCGATTATGAAGTTAGATTTTTTAGATTTTGAACAGCCTATCGCCGAATTAGAAGCGAAAATTGACGAATTACGTCATTTAGAGGGTGGGCAAGATTTTGATTTGTTGCAAGAAATTAGCGCACTTGAACAAAAAAGCCGTGCTTTAACAGAAAGTATTTTTAAGAATCTGACGGATTGGCAGATTTCTCAGTTAGCACGTCATCCTCAGCGACCTTATATGTTGGATTATATTCGCGAAATTTTTACTGAGTTTAGCGAATTACATGGTGATCGTGCATTTGCGGATGATGCGGCAATTGTCGGTGGATTGGCCCGTATTGATGGACATGCCGTAATGGTCATTGGTCAGCAAAAAGGCCGTGACACGAAGGAAAAAATTCGCCGTAATTTCGGCATGCCTCGTCCGGAAGGTTATCGTAAAGCTTTACGTTTAATGAAAATGGCAGAACGTTTTAGACTGCCGATTTTAACGTTTATTGATACGCCGGGCGCTTATCCTGGAATTGATGCAGAAGAGCGCGGGCAGAGTGAAGCGATCGCACGTAACCTTATTGAGATGGCAGAGTTAACTGTACCGGTGATTTGTACTGTGATCGGTGAGGGCGGTTCGGGTGGTGCATTGGCGATTGGTGTCGGTGATGTGACCATGATGATGCAATACAGCACTTATTCAGTTATTTCTCCAGAAGGTTGTGCATCCATATTATGGAAAAGTGCATCCAATGCATCTGATGCGGCGGCGGCACTCGGTGTTACCGCCCCACGGTTAAAAAGTCTAGGTTTGGTAGATGTGATTGTGCCTGAACCTTTGGGTGGCGCGCATCGTGGTGGCAAGCAAGCTGCAGAAAACTTAAAAAAAGCCCTCGTTGAACAGTTGGGCTTGTTTAAAAATGAGCCCGTAGAAAAGCTGGTTCAGCGTCGTTATGATCGTTATATGAAATACGGTAATTTCGAAGTCGCATAACCTTCAATCACCACAACAAGGCGCCTTTTATGGCGCCTTGTGTGTTTAAGGCCTTTAAATATGAACCAGTCTGCCCTCAATACTGAGATTGATGATGCCGTATTAGCATTTTATCAACAAGTTAATACCGACCATGTTTGGCTCGGCTTTAGTGGTGGGCTGGATTCAACCGTGTTATTGCATGCATTGGTTAAGCAATGTCCGGCGACTATTCATTTAAGCGCGCTGCATGTTCATCATGGTTTACAGGACTGTGCAGATGATTGGGTGCAACATTGCCAAGAAGTCTGTGCATCTTTGAATGTTGAGTTAGTTGTGCGTTATATCAATGTTGATAACCGAGATAACATTGAGTCTGCGGCAAGAAATGAGCGATATCAAGTATTTTCAGACTGCGTGGCTGATCATGAGGTGTTATGTTTAGCGCATCATCAGCGTGATCAAGCGGAAACATTTGTACTAAATTTAATGCGAGGCGCAGGTGTTGCCGGTTTGAGTGCAATGCCGCAAAAACGCGTGCTATCTTCTAATCACCAGGCCTGGTTGTGGCGGCCTTTGTTAGATGTGGCCTATAACCGATTACACGAATATGCATTACAAAACAACCTAGTTTGGGTTGAGGATGTTACTAATCAAGACACACGATTACGGCGCAATTTTATTCGCCATCAATTATTACCGGTATTGCAGCAGCATTGGCCTGCAAGTAACCATAAAATTGCGCAGGCTAGTGATCATCTTGCAGAAGCTGCAGTGTTATTAGCAGATTTGGCGCAACAAGATTTAGCCGATATTCCGCATAATAAATACAAGCTTGACTGGCAAGCATTGCAAGAATTTTCATTTATTCGACAGAAAAATATTTTGCAATATTGGTTTCAATTGAATCATCAGCTTCGCATTGATGCAGCAACGCTTGATTGGTTAGAGTCGGTGTGTTTTCAAGCACCAGCTGGTGCAGAGCCAAAACGAAAGTTATCAGTGGGCGAAATTCGACGTTATCAGCAATTTATGTTTTACGTTGTTGAAAATGAACAGCCATTTTCGTTTGAAAACCTCGGTTTTTCTGAACTGGAAGAGTCTCGATTTAGATTGCAATTAACGCGTGGAGAGGGTGTTGCGCAGAAGTGGTTTCAATCACCTCATTCGGCCAGGGTGCGTTGTTTGCAACCGACTGATAAAGTTAATCGAGATTCATTAAAAAAATGGTTTCAAACTCAGCATATTCCACCTTGGCAAAGAAAACTCTGGCCGGTATTAGTGGTCGATGATCAACTGGCGGCGATTGCAAATTATCGTGTAATGTCAGGTTTTGAAGCAGAAATAAATGAAAATGCACTAAAGTTAGTGGGTTTAAATTGATGCCGAGCGCCTTTTAGGATAAAATTTCATTCCATTCTGAGCTCTCAAATCGCTGGATTGTCTTTTCTGTGATTCAATTTTGGCGAGCTTCTCTAAATTTTCTACAAAGTGTGAATAATGACTAAATTTATTTTCGTTACCGGTGGTGTGGTGTCTTCTTTGGGGAAGGGTATTGCTGCCGCGTCTTTAGGTGCTCTGCTTGAAGCAAGAGGCTTAAAAGTCAGCATGTTAAAAATGGATCCGTATATTAACGTTGATCCGGGCACAATGAGCCCTTTGCAACATGGTGAAGTATTTGTGACCGATGATGGCGCGGAAACGGATTTGGACTTAGGTCATTATGAACGTTTTGTGCAGCGTCACTTCAGCAAACGTAACAGCTTTTCTACTGGCCAGGTATATGAAACCGTTATTCGTCGCGAGCGTCGTGGCGATTATTTGGGCGGCACTGTTCAGGTTATTCCGCATATTACCGATGAAATTAAAACCCGTATTTTGAAAGCAGCCGAAGGTGCAGATGTTGCACTGGTTGAGGTCGGCGGAACGGTCGGCGATATTGAATCTTTGCCGTTCTTAGAGGCGATTCGCCAAATGGGTGTTGAAGTGGGTCGTGACCGTGCGATGTTTATGCATTTAACCCTCTTGCCTTATATCGCCGTTGCCGGTGAAGTTAAAACGAAACCTACCCAGCACTCAGTCAAAGAATTGCGCTCAATCGGTATCCAGCCTGATGTATTGATTTGTCGTTCTGAGATTCCGTTGGGCGAAGGCGAAAAACGCAAAATCGCGTTGTTTACCAATGTTGAAGAAAAAGCCGTTATTAGTTCGCTTGATGCGAAATCCATTTATCAAGTACCACGCATGTTGCATGAGCAAGGGCTTGATGATTTAGTGATTAAGAAATTTGGTTTAGCTGAAAGTTCAATTGATCTCAGTGATTGGGATGCGGTGGTTGAAGCACAACTTAACCCGCAGGACAGTGTCGAAATTGCGATGGTCGGTAAGTATGTTGATTTAACCGAAGCGTATAAATCTTTAATTGAAGCTTTGTTACATGCAGGTATTCATTCGCGTACCAAAGTAAATATTCACTACATTGATTCTGAAGAGTTAGAAAAAACCAATATTGATCGTTTAAAAACGATGGATGCAATTTTAGTGCCGGGCGGGTTTGGTGAACGTGGCGTGGAAGGTAAAATTCTAGCGATTCAATATGCTCGTGAATCGAAAAAACCTTATTTAGGTATCTGTTTAGGTATGCAAATGGCGGTGGTAGAGTATGCACGTCATGTTGCGGGTCTGGAAAACGCACACAGTACCGAGTTAAATCCAAAAACACCGCATCCTGTTGTGGCATTAATTACAGAGTGGACCGATGAGCAAGGTGCAAAAGTCGAACGTAATGAAACGTCTGACTTAGGTGGTACGATGCGTTTGGGTGGACAGAACTGTGTAGTTAAGTCAGGTACGCGGTTGGCGGAAATCTATGGTGAAGGCGTGATTCGTGAACGTCATCGTCATCGTTATGAAGTGAACGAAGGTTATGTCAGCCGTTTGGAACAAGCAGGCTTGGTGTTCTCGGCACATTCGCAAGATGGTGATTTGGTTGAGTCCATTGAAATCCCGAATCATCCTTGGTTTGTTGCTTGCCAATTCCATCCGGAATTTACCTCAACGCCACGTAACGGACATCCATTATTCAGTGCCTTCGTTAACGCGGCACGTCGTTTTAAACAAAAGGATTAAACATGAAATTATGTGGTTTTAATGTTGGCATTGACCAACCTTTTTTCTTAATCGCAGGGCCATGTGTTATTGAGTCTGAGCAATTAGCGATTGATACAGCCGGTCAGTTAAAAGAGTTGACCTCGGCGTTAGGCATTCCGTTTATTTTCAAATCCTCTTATGATAAAGCGAATCGTTCTTCAACCGCGAGTTTCCGCGGTTTAGGCATTGAAGAAGGCTTGCGTATTTTGCAAAAAGTAAAAGATGAAATCGGTGTGCCAGTTTTAACGGATGTGCATGAAGACACACCGTTAAGTGAAGTGGCTTCTGTGGTGGATGTGATGCAAACACCGGCATTTTTAGTGCGTCAAACTAACTTTATTCAAAATGTTTGCCGGCAAGGTATTCCGGTCAATATTAAAAAAGGCCAGTTCCAAGCGCCTTGGGATATGGATCAGGTGATTGCTAAAGCACGTGAAGTTGGAAATGAACAAATCATGGTATGCGACCGTGGAACTTCATTCGGCTATAACACACTGATTTCCGATATGCGTGGTTTGGCTTCAATGCGCCGTACTGGTTGTCCGGTTGTATTTGACGCAACTCACTCTGTTCAACAGCCGGGTGGGCAAGGATCGACTTCTGGCGGTCAACGTGAGTTTGTTCCGGTATTGGCACGCTCGGCGATTGCTGCGGGAGTGTCTGGTATTTTCATGGAAACTCATCCTGATCCGGTTAATGCGAAAAGTGATGGCCCGAATATGTGGCCGTTGCACAATTTAAAGCCGGTATTGGAAGTGTTAAAAGCTTTAGATGATACAGTTAAAAAACACGGTTTTATTGAAAACGATTTAATGTAAATA